>CAZDUQ010000166.1:0-3064 GCA_964508665.1 uncultured Oscillospiraceae bacterium
CGCAGTGGACAGGCGGCGGCGTAGTATTCGCTCCGAAGCCGAGAGATTATTCTGTGAAGATGAACAAGAAGGAAAAGGCAGCAGCAATCAAGTCTGCATTATCCGCAAAGGTTGCTGATTCCAAGTTTATTGTAGTAGATGGTCTTGCATTTGACGAGATTAAGACAAAGAAGATGGCAGCAGTTCTTGAGAACCTCAAGGTGAACAAGGCACTTATAGTTCTTGATCAGAAAGATGAAAAGGTAATCCTTTCTGCAAGAAACATTCCGACGGTAAGAACTACCATGTCCGGCAGTGTCAATGTTTACGATGTGCTGAAGTATGACAATGTAGTTATTACGAAGGCGGCTGTTGCTCAGATTGAGGAGGTGTACGCATAATGGCAGATTTAAAGTATTATGACGTTATCTTAAAGCCGGTAGTAACCGAGAAGAGTATGAACTCCATGAGCGAGAAGAAGTATACGTTCTCCGTACATCCGGAAGCAACGAAGCAACAGGTTAAGGAAGCTGTTGAGAAGATGTTTGCCGGCACCAAGGTTGCAAGCGTAAACACCATGAACTTAGACGGCAAGACCCGCAGACGCGGAAATGTTTACGGTAAGACCGCTAAGACGAAGAAGGCAATTGTACAGCTTACTGCTGACAGCGCTGAGATTGAGATTTTTGCAGGTTTATAAATCGCGTGCGTAGAGAATAGAACACAGGATATTGCGTAACGCAGACGAAAGGAGTAACAACAATGGGAATCAAAACTTATAACCCATATACACCTTCCAGAAGAAATATGACCGGCTCTGATTTCGCAGAAATCACGACAAGCACTCCGGAGAAGTCCTTAGTAACTTCTTTGAAGAAGAATGCCGGCCGTAACAATCAGGGAAAGATTACGGTAAGACACCAGGGCGGTGGTTCCAGACGTAAGTACAGAATCATCGACTTTAAGAGAAACAAGGATGGTATCCCGGCAACGGTTAAGACCATCGAGTATGATCCGAACAGAACGGCAAACATTGCACTGATCTGCTACGCCGACGGACAAAAGGCATATATCCTTGCTCCGAACGGCTTAAAGGTTGGTCAGACGGTAATGAACGGCGCAACCGCAGAAGTAAAGGTAGGTAACTGTTTACCGCTTCAGTACATTCCGGTTGGTGCTGAAATTCATAACATTGAGCTTTATCCGGGCAAGGGCGGTCAGCTGGTTCGCTCCGCCGGCAACAGCGCACAGCTGATGGCAAAGGAAGGCAAGTATGCAACGCTTCGTCTCCCGTCCGGTGAGATGAGAATGGTTCCGATTATCTGCCGCGCTACCATCGGTCAGGTTGGCAACATTGACCACGAGCTTGTTAATATCGGTAAGGCAGGACGTAAGCGTCACATGGGTATCCGCCCGACAGTACGCGGTTCCGTAATGAACCCGAACGATCACCCGCATGGTGGTGGTGAAGGTAAGACCGGTATCGGTCGTCCGGGCCCTGTTACCCCGTGGGGTAAGCCGGCTCTTGGCCTTAAGACCCGTAAGAAGAATAAGCAGTCCAATAAGCTGATTGTAAGAAGAAGAGATGGTAAGGCGTTGACGAAGTAATCGTCCGTCACCGGTAAAAGGAGGTAAACCTAAATGGCACGTTCATTAAAGAAGGGTCCGTTCGCGGATGCCCACTTATTGAAGAAGGTAGATGCAGTTGTGAAGTCCGGTGACAAGCAGGTAATCAAGACCTGGTCCCGCCGTTCCACAATCTTCCCGCAGATGGTTGGTCTTACAATCGCTGTTCATGACGGAAGAAAGCATGTACCGGTATATGTTACCGAAGATATGGTTGGTCACAAGCTTGGTGAGTTCGTAGTAACCAGAACCTATCGCGGTCATGGTAAGGATGAGAAGAAGGCTCGCAGATAGTCATTCTCTTTTCCAAAATGAAATGAAATGGTAACGGTACGGTCTGTACCGCACCGTTTACCAGAAGTAGAGGAGTGCCCGGCAGGACACGGGCGGAAGAACAGTAGCGGAGAGCCGCTAACATTTGAAAGGAGGTCACATCCATGGCAAAAGGACATAGATCCCAGATTAAGAGAGAGAGAAATGAGCAGAACAGAGATAAGAGACCGTCTGCAAAGTTATCTTATGCAAGAGTTTCCGTTCAGAAGGCTTGTTTCGTTCTTGATGCAATCAGAGGCAAGGATGTACAGACAGCACTCGGTATTTTAGCTTACAATCCGAGATACGCTTCAACTTTAATAGAGAAATTACTCAAGTCTGCAATCGCAAATGCAGAGAACAACAACGGTATGGACGTTTCCAAGCTCTACATCGCTGAGTGTTACGCAAACTGCGCACCGACCATGAAGAGAGTAAGACCGAGAGCACAGGGCAGAGCTTATCGTATCTTAAAGAGAATGAGCCATATCACCATCGTGCTTGATGAGAGATAGTTCTAAGAAAGGAGAAGAATCATGGGACAGAAGGTTAATCCTCACGGCTTAAGAGTCGGCGTTATCAAGGACTGGGATTCCAAGTGGTACGCAGAAGCAGATTTCGCAGACAATTTAGTAGAAGATTACAACATCAGAAAGTTTCTGAAGAAGAAGTTATACAGCGCAGGCATCGCAAAGATTGAGATTGAGAGAAGAGGCGCTGATCAGGTTAAAGTTATCATTTCTACCGCAAAGCCGGGCGTTGTTATCGGTAAGGCTGGTGCTGAGATTGATAAGTTAAAGGACGAGGTTGCAGAGGTTACCGGTAAGAAGGTAAATCTTGAGATCAAGGAAATCAAGAGACCGGATATCAATGCACAGCTTGTTGCAGAGAATATTGCACAGCAGCTTGAAAACCGTGTATCTTTCCGTAGAGCAATGAAGTCTACCATGTCCAGAACCATGAAGGCTGGCGCAAAGGGAATTAAGACCATGGCATCCGGTCGTCTTGGTGGTGCGGATATTGCACGTTCCGAGTTCTATACGGAAGGAACCGTTCCGCTTCAGACATTGAGAGCAGATATTGATTATGGTTTTGCAGAAGCAAATACCACCTATGGTAAGGTTGGTATTAAGACTTGGATTTATCA
>CAZDUQ010000167.1:0-3053 GCA_964508665.1 uncultured Oscillospiraceae bacterium
AAGTACGATTTGGCGAGCCACGCCCCGAACGTGAAGGAGGTCGACAGGCGGCGCAGGGTGCGGTTCAAGGCGATTCTCAGCCCGAAGTTCTGCCCGAACGCACGGGTGGAGATGGACAGCACGGCCGGGGATTCCTACGACGGGGTTCTCGCCGTACGGGGGCTCTTTTCCATCGACAGGGTGGAGTTCAACGGGGGGACGACCGGCTCGGACTTCACGGTGGAGTGCGAGGCGGTGGAGGTGACGGGATGAGCGGGACGGCGACAATCCGGAAGACGATTGATTCATACATGGAGACGTTCGAGACGGGCTTCCCCGGCATCGTTTCGGCGGTGAACGCGGACGGGACGGTGGACGCGATTCCGAGCGTCCGGAACAGCCTCTCGAACTTGCAGCAGGAGGGCGGCGGCGGCGAAATCCGCCCGATGCGTTCAATCCCCGTCCTTTGGCCGGGGACGGCTTCGGCGTTGGTCAAGTTCGCGCTTTCGGAGGGCGACCCGGTGTGGCTGGTTTCGGGTAGCCGCGACCAGTCCGGGTGGGCGGACGGCGACTGGGCGGACGCCGCGAGCGAGCCTTTCCGCGCCCCGTCCTTCGGGGGGAACGACCTCAACAGCCTCGTCGCGATTCCATGCCGCAGGGAGACGCACGGCAAGGAGAAGCCGACCGTCACGGTGACAATCGGTAAGGACGGGCGCGTCGAGCTGGAGACGGGGGCGGACGTTTCCGTCAAGGCCGGGAAATTGGAGCTTGACGGGGACTTGACGGTCACGGGGAAGATAGAGGCGGACGGGGAAATTTCGGCGATGAACGCCGTCCCGGCTACGCGCGTGAGCCTTTCGGCGCACATCCACGCCACGGCGGCGGGACCGACAGACAAGCCCACGCCCGGCGTTTAAGGGCGGCTAGAATTTCCAAAGGGACTCCGCCCGTTTGCGGTTCTCCGCCTCCGACGGAAGCACGGAGGAATCCTCCTCCGGTTTTTTCTTCCCGAAGATTTCGAAGATGCTGATTCCGTCGTATTTTCTGCCCCAAAAAGCGACAAGCAGGCCGCAGATAATCCCTATAGACCAGCCAATCCCCATTCCAGCCTCATCGGAGCTGAAAAGCCCGGCTATCAAGATGAGCACAAGGGGCAGCCCGATAGCGAGACAAAGAATCAGTCCCAGCACCGCTCCGGTGCGATTCCACGCATTGACGAAATTGTTGACGTTCCTTTCAGTTTCCGGCGACATGGCGAACCTCCTCTTCAAAAATCTAAGCAAAAAACGGCCGGGGCGGTCGACTCCGGCGCGCCGCCGGCGGAATTTTTTGGTGTTTTTTGGTGTTTTTTGGTGTCTTTTGGTGTTTCGGGGAATGCGGGGCGGACGGTTGTATCTTTCAATGGATGAACGAAATGAAGCTGGACAAGTCGCACGACATCGGGCTGGACGCATCCGGTACGGGGCTTTCACGCATCCTCCCCGGCGATTTCAAGCCGCAGACGAAGCGGGTGGGGCAAGCCGTATTGAACCTGCTCCGGACGAACGAGGGCGAGGCGTTCACGGACGGGAGCCACGGGATACCGTGGTTCGACAAGATTTTGACGCTTTCGGAGACGCACCTGGACCTCGCGCGGCGCATCATCGAAGAAAAGGTGGCGGCGACGGCCGGGGTCGAGCGGATAAAGGCCCTGACGTTGAAAACCGACGGGCGTAACCTGTCCGGGGAAATCGCGGTGGAATGCGGGGACGGGAGCGTCGCGGAGGCTAGTTTCTGATGGCTGCGAAAGCAATCACGATAGACAAGGACGGGGGCGTATCCGTCGCGAGTTTCCGGGAAATCCGGGAGAGTTTGGCGAACGATTACCGGTCGGTGTTCGGGAGCGAGGGGGAGGGAATCAACCTTGACCCGTCAGCCCCCGACGGAATGCTGTTGGACTTGTTCGCGTTCGCCTATTCGGCTATCGCGGAACATTTGCAGGTCGTCGTGCAGGGGATGAACCCGGCGACGGCATCGGGCGTATTCCTCGATTACCTCGCGAGCATCACGGTCGGGGGGCGGAACGAGGGGGAGACGGACGAAGAGCTGCGGGAGCGCATCCGCAGCGCGGACCATTACGGCTACGCCACCTACGACGGGATGCTTACATACCTGCGCGCGAAAATCGGCGGCGACGTCGGTCTTTCGGTGAACGACGAAGACGTGGCGGACGGCGGAATCCCGGCGCACGCATTCGAGGTGCACGTGCCGGAGACGGCGACGGCATCGGCCGACGAAATAGCGCAATTCATCTGGGAATGCAAGCCCGCGGGAATCGAGGCGCACGGGACGACTTCCGGAATCGCCAAGGACGCGGCCGGGTTCAAGCACGAAGTGAAGTTCTCGACTGTCACCGGGAAGGCGTTCCTCGCGGAAATCACCATCACGGAATACGAAGAGGAAGACCTCCCGGACGATTACGCGGAACGCATCCGGGCGGCCGTCGCCGAGTGGGCGGCCGGAGAGTACACTCCGGGGAAGGACATCATCCCGCAACGCATCTCCGTCCCCGTTTTCGGCATCGAGGGGGTGGAGAGCGTGGAAGTTCGGGTCTCGCTGGACGGCGGCGCGACTTGGAGCGGCTCGCGGCAGCCGATAGCGGCGAATTCGTACGCGTGCATTTCGAAGGAAAACATAACCGTTTTGCCGGAAGGCCTCTAGGGCGATGCGTTATACCGGGAAGATAGACCTGTTCGCGACGGCTTGGGAATTGGCCTTGGAGCAATACAAGGACAGCCCGAAGCTGAAGGCGTTGACAAAGGCCTTGATAGACAACGGGCAGCCTTTCGAGGATGCGGCGTGGCGGTTCGCCCGTTGGGCGGATATCGGAGAGGCGGAAGGGGCGTGGCTGGACGTATTGGGGAGCATCCGCAACCTTCCCCGGAATCCGGGGGAATCCGACGGGGAGTACAGGGACAGGCTGCGCGAGAAATTGAAGATAGACAACGCCGGGACTCCCGACAACGTTGTCGCCAGCGCGCGCGACATTTCGGGCGACGCCGCCCCGCAGTACATGGAGGAAGCCCCCGCGACAT
>CAZDUQ010000168.1:0-3041 GCA_964508665.1 uncultured Oscillospiraceae bacterium
ACGGCAGAGATGGTTGATGGCAGGAGCCAGAATCGCGGGAAGAATGAATGAGATGAGGATCAGCCCCAGCCAGTCGAAAGCGGCGGGGGTGATGGCAGTTGCACCGTTGGCAATGGCGCGCTCACTGGGAGCCAGCCAGCCGGTCCATACTCCCAGCTGGCCGCACAGGCCGCAGGTGCCCATGCCGGAATTGATGGGTGCGCCGTTCATCTGCAAGCCGAAAACGCAGGTGGCAATAGGCCCGGTGACGGCCGAGGCCAGCGTGGGCGGCAGCCAGATGCGGGGATTGCGGACGATGTTGCCCATTTGCAGCATGGAGGTGCCCAGCCCCTGACTCACCACGCCGCCCCAGCGGTTCTCCCGGAAGGACAGCACGGCAAAGCCCACCATCTGGGCGCAGCACCCGGCCACCGCCGCGCCGCCGGCCAGTCCGGTGAGTCCCAGCACCTGACAGATGGCCGCCGAGGAAATGGGCAGAGTCAGGGCGATGCCCACCAGCACCGAAACGGCAATGCCCATCCAGAAGGGCTGGAGCGTGGTGGCCTGATCGATCACATCGCCAAAGGCCCGGGCGACGATGCCGATGGGGGGCGCGATGAGCTTGGCCAGTGCCACGCCAACCAGAATGGTGACGCCCGGCGTCACCAGAATGTCGATCTTTGTCTCCCTTGAGACGGCCTTGCCGCATTCGGCGGCAATAATGGCAATGACCAGCACGGCCAGCGGGCCCCCTGCGCCGCCCTCCGCGTTGGCGGCATAGCCCACCGCCGCCAGCGAAAACAGCACCATGGGGCTGGCCTGCAGAGCATAGCCGATGGCCACGGCCATAGCCGGGCCGGAGACGCTCATGGCATAGGTGCCGATATCGGTGAGATACTGGATGCTCAGCTGAACGCCCAGTGTCTTGATGATGGTGCCGATGAGCAGCGAACAGAACAATCCCTGCGCCATGGCGCTCAGCGCGTCGATGCCGTAGCGTTTTGCGGAAATGTCAATGTTTTTTCGCTTCAGAAAAGCTTTGAAAGCAGCCATATCGGGTTCCCTCCGAAAAAAGAAAAAGTCATTACAGGTGTCTTGACACCTGTAATGACGATTATAGCCGACTTTTGCCGAATGTCAAGAGAAATCGGCACTCACTCCTGCAGCATCCCCAGCTTCCGCAGGGCGGCACGGGCCTGCTCCAGCGTCTCCCTGTCGGGGCAGCGCAGCCGGTGGCTGTGAATGCCCTCGGTAAGCGAGGACAACGGCAGGGCGGCGCTGTCCTGCACCTTTTCCAGAAAGGCGTCCACATCGGCCCGGCAGGAAAGCTGCAAATTTCCGGTGAGCTGTCCGTAGATGGGGTGCTCCACGCTCACATCCTCCACCACGCAGCCCAGATCCACCAGCGTGTACAGCTCCAGCGCCATGTCGCCGCCGGTGTGGCAGGTGACCACCTGTCCGGTCAGGCCCACCGGCCGGAGGATCACATAGCCCCGGGGCGTGGCGGTCACGGGGGCACCCGCCGCCCGCAGCAGGGCGATATCTCCCACGATGATCTGTCGGCTCACCGACAGCTCGGCAGCCAGCACGGTGGCGCTCACCGGGGCCTGGGCTTTCTCCAGCGTATGTAAAATGTGCTCCCGCCGCTCTCTGGCATTCATGGGATCGACCTCCTGTCCGGTTTTTGCTTATTATAGCACCGACTGCCGTTTTTTGCAACGGGGTGGGCGTTTTCCGCAAACAGTTTCACCGAAATTTGGTGAGTTTGCACATTGAAAGCTTTTGAAAATCCGCTATAATAACGGAGTGCGCCCGAAAAAAGGCGCGATTTTTCCGTATTACATTAAGGAGGCGTCTTTTATGTCGCAGCTTATCCCCATTGCGGTAGCCGTTGTGGCCGGCCTGATGATGACCCGTGTGTTCAAAAAGCTGGGTCTGAACCTGCCCGACGTTACTGCGTTTCTCATCGCCGGTCTGGCCATCGGCCCTTACGGTCTGGGCTGTCTGGGCATCGAGGGCCTGGGCTTCGTTTCCATGGAGGCCGTGGAGGCTGTCAGTGTGCTGTCGCAGGTGGCGCTGGGCTTCATCGCCTTTTCCATCGGCAATGAGTTCCGCCTCAGCGAGCTGAAGGAATTCGGCAGACAGGCCAGCATCATCGGCGTGGCACAGGCGGTCATTACTACCGCTGTCGTGGATGTGGTGCTTGTCGTGGTGCATTTCCTGATGCCGGACGTTCTCAGTCTGCCTGCGGCCATCACCCTGGGCGCCATTGCCGCCGCCACCGCTCCCGCCGCCACCCTGATGGTCGTCCGGCAGTACAAGGCAAAGGGCAAGCTTACCAGTCTGCTGCTGCCCATCGTGGCGCTGGATGATGCCGTGGGTCTGGTGCTGTTTGCCGTGTCCTTCGGCGTGGCCCAGGCGCTGCACGCCGGTACGGTGGATATGATCTCCATTCTGGTCAATCCGCTGGTAGAAATCGTGGGCTCGCTGGTGCTGGGCGCACTGATGGGCCTGCTGCTGACGCTGCTGGAGCGTTTGTTCTTCTCCAATTCCAACCGTCTGTCCCTGACCATCGCCTTTGTCTTTATGACCATCGCTCTGTCTGCCATGGAATTCCATGTGGGCGCGGTGGAGATCAGCTTCTCCAATCTGCTGGTGTGCATGATGCTGGGCACCGTCTTCTGCAATCTGTGCCCCCGCTCCCCCGATATCATGGATCGTGCCGACAAGTGGACGGCCCCGCTGTACGCTTTGTTCTTTGTCCTCAGCGGCGCGGAACTGGAGCTGAGCGTCTTCTCCAGCGTGGCGGTGGTTGGCATCGGCCTGCTGTACATCGCCTCCCGCTCGGTGGGTAAATATGTGGGTGCCATGTCTTCGGCGGCCGCCACCCACTGCGACCACAACGTGGTGAAGTATCTGGGCATCACCCTGCTGCCCCAGGCCGGTGTGGCGCTGGGAATGTCGGCCAGCGCCATGTCGCTGGGCGCGGGGGACGGCAAGCTGATCCGCAATATCATCCTGTTCTCCGTGCTGGTCTACGAGATCTTTGGCCCCTCCCTGAC
>CAZDUQ010000169.1:0-3039 GCA_964508665.1 uncultured Oscillospiraceae bacterium
CGATTTTCGATAATTACTAAGGGTATTTTTCGACAGATAACTTCAATCGACCGTTATTTGAATTGGTATTTGAATTTTTATAACAAGTTTCGCTATAAAGTTTACTTTGGAAATTCACTCGTGTAATATTTTTCGTGTAATATTTAAAAAAAATGTCATTTAAAGTGTTGCAAAAAAGCAAGTTATTTGGTAAAATAACATATGTTCGCTAGTGTGGCTCAGTCGGTAGAGCAGCTGATTCGTAATCAGCAGGTCGCCGGTTCGAATCCGGCCACTAGCTCCATAAGAAAAGCATAGGTTTGATACGATAAGTGTCAGACCTTTTTTCTTTACATAAAGGAGTTATTTTCCTATCTGTAATGTAAGAAGTTAGCCTTGTAGGAGTATCATTGGGTGCTTTTGCAGGGGTTTTTTCATTTTTAACATATAACTACGGAACGAAAGGTACATCAACGGAACGAAAGATGGGTGCTGCGGAACGAAAGGTATATCAACGGAACGTTTGGTAGATTAACGAAATGATAGATTTTTTCGTAGGTGTTAGAACGATTACCCTAGGTAGCAGAACGATTACTAGGGGTGATAGAACGATTACTCGGTCAAAAACGGTGTTAGAACGATTATTCCGACACCCCTAGAAGATAAATTACAACGTCTAACAATGTCTCTAGACCATCTTTTACATATAACTAAAAAAATTAAGTATATAGAAAGTCCTATAAGAAGACCTTGTTAGACATTGTAACTGATGATATTAAATCAGTAAATGCTGTTGTAATTTATTATCTGATAAATATAGTTTTATTAAAAAAGTTATCAACTATTAACTGGATATAATATTGCTTTTATGGTAATGTACGTGATAACCCAAGATTAAGAGTTTTTTGGTAAAATTATATAAAAAAGGATGTTTTATTATGACTATTAAAGAACTATTATTTATGTGGCTTGAATCTTACGAAAAGGATCGAGTAAAACCTCGTACATATAGTAGGTATGAAAGTATTATTGAATTACATTTGATATCTGAATTTGGTGATATAGCTATTGAAGATTTAAAAAGGAAAATGATACAGGATTTCCTTTCTAAAAAGAAAAAGGAAGGTAATTTACTTAGTGGAAAAACATTATCATCTGCAAGTACTAACCTTATGTTAACAGTACTTAGTATGGCATTTGAATATGCAATTGATATGGAATTTTGTGAAGATAATCCGTGTTTAAGACTAAAACGAATACCTGATGATTGTAAGAAGGTTGAGGCATTTACTCGTGATGAACAAAAGAAAATAGAAACCTTTATTCAAGATTCCGATGATAGACGATTGTTTGGTATTTTCGTTAGGCTTTTATTCAGGTATGAGAATTGGTGAGCTAATTGCACTTGAATGGAGTGACGTAGATTTTGATAAAGGCATTATTCATGTTTCGACTTTGTCGGAGAAAAAGAATTGATTTTTTTAATAATTTGTGGTATATTTTAATTAACCCCCATAGGGGGATAAGTCGAGGTGATAATATGAATGAACATAAACACTATCATGAAAATACAAAAGCAGTATTAAACAGAACGGCTCGTGCTATAGGGCATTTTCAATCTGTAAAAAAAATGATTGAAGATGGTAGAGATTGTAGCGACATCTTAATTCAATTATCTGCAGTTAAAGCAGAAATAGAGAGTATAAGTAAGGTTATATTAAAAGACCACATTGATCATTGTTTGGTCGATGCGGTAAAAGAAAATGATGAAGAATTAATTGAAAAGTTGAAAGGAGTTATTGACAAGCTTATATGAAACGAAAAATAAATAAGGGAGTTTTTCTTGCTATCTTGGCAGCCACTTTATATGCAATTAACTCTCCACTTTCTAAAATATTATTGGATTATATGCCATCAACTCTTATGGCGGGATTTCTTTACGTTGGTGCAGGTCTAGGTATGCTTATAATAGCGGGAATAAGAAAAATACGTCATATCGAAGTAACCGAGGCACACTTAACAAAAAAAGAATTGCCGTTTACTATTGCAATGATATTATTAGATATTGCCGCACCTATCTGTTTATTGCTTGGATTAAAGTCAACTTCATCTGCAAATGCATCATTGCTTAACAATTTTGAAATAGTTGCAACAGCTATAATAGCACTTATGATATTCAAAGAAAAAATAAGTCCACGTTTATGGATAGGTATTGGTTTTGTTACGCTTTCTTGTTTATTGCTATCCGTTGAAGATTTTTCAAGTTTTCAATTTTCTTACGGCTCACTGTTTATAATTCTTGCTTGTGTTTGTTGGGGATTTGAAAACAACTGTACTAAAAAAATCTCCTCAAAAGACCCGTTGCAAATTGTTTTGCTAAAAGGAATATTTTCAGGATTGGGTTCAATAATTATAGGGTTGTGTATTGGTGAAAGAGTAACTGTTTTGTGGAGTGTTTTTGCTGTATTGATTGTAGGTTTTGTTGCGTATGGATTAAGTATTTTCTTTTATGTTTACGCACAAAGATTATTAGGTGCTGCAAGAACAAGTGCCTATTATGCAATAGCACCATTTATTGGCACAATCTTGTCGCTTATAATTTTTAAAGAGATTCCACACTATACTTATTTTATTGCACTTGGATTAATGATTGTCGGTGCTTGGCTATGTTCAAAAGATGAACCTATACTAAAAAGGAATAGAAAAGAAATCGATGAAGATAAAAAATGACAGGGGTGTCGAAGTAATCGTTCTAACACTTAGGGGTGTCGCTTTTTGGCACAGGGGTGTCGGTATTTTCAAATAGGGGTGTCGTTTGTATTAAAATACTTCGACAAACACATAAGACAATCAAAGGTTTGATACGAAAAGTGTCAGACCTTTTTTCTTTACATAAAGGAGTTATTTCCCTATCTGTAATGTAAGTAGTTAGCCTTTGCAGGAGTATCATTTGCTACTTTTATTGGATTATTCAAATTTCTTCAAATTTCTTTTAACATTTTTTTAATTTGGTCTTGTATTTACAATATTGATTATGGTAAAATAAAGTTGAATATTATT
>CAZDUQ010000170.1:0-3025 GCA_964508665.1 uncultured Oscillospiraceae bacterium
GTATAGCCCAGCGAGTTGGCAAAGTTTTCGATGAAGGAGCCGCAGCCGGAGGAGCAGGCCTCGTTCAGCAGCACATTTTCCACCACGCCGCCCCGCAGCTTGATGCACTTCATGTCCTGCCCGCCGATGTCCAGCACGCAGTCCACCTTGGGGTCAAAAAAGGCGGCGGCGGTGGTGTGGGCTACCGTTTCCACCTCACCCTCATCCAGACGGAAGGCGGATTTCAGCAGGCTCTCGCCGTAGCCGGTGGAGCAGGAACGGACGATGTGCGCTCCGGCGGGCAGCAGCTCCGCCAGCTGCGCTATGGCGTTCATGGCGGTGCGGATGGGATTGCCCTGATTGTTGGCATAGAAGGAGAACAGCAGCTGCCCCCGTTCGCCGATCAGCGCCAGCTTTGTGGTGGTAGAGCCTGCGTCGATGCCCAAAAAGCAGTCGCCGGAATAGTCGGCCAGCGCGGCCTTTTCCACCACGGCGGCGTCGTGGCGGGTGCGGAAGGCATCGTAATCGGCCTGATCCCGGAACAACGGTTCCAGCCGCTTCAGCTCAAAGGCCATCTCCACGCCCTGATCCAGCCGCTCCAGCAGCTGGGAAAGTGGGACGGCCACCGTGTCATCGGCCTCCAGTGCCCCGCCCATGGCGGCAAACAGGTGGGAATTTTCCGGATCAACAATGTTTTCCGGCGTCAGCTTCAGGGTGCGGATAAAGGCCTTTTTCAGCTGGGGAAGGAAATGCAGCGGTCCGCCCAGAAATGCCACACAGCCCCGGATGGGCTTGCCGCAGGCCAGTCCGGAGATGGTCTGCTGCACCACCGCCTGAAAGATGGAGGCCGCCAGGTCGGCGCGGGTCGCGCCCTCATTAATCAGCGGCTGAATGTCGGTCTTGGCAAAAACGCCGCAGCGTGCGGCGATGGGGTAGATCTCCTGAAAATTTTCCGCTTCCTTATCCAGACCGGCGGCGTCGGTCTGCAAAAGAGCGGCCATCTGATCGATAAAGGCGCCGGTGCCGCCGGCACAGACACCGTTCATCCGCTCCTCCAGTCCGCCGCGGAAGTAGATGATCTTGGCATCCTCGCCACCCAACTCGATGGCAACGTCGGTCTGGGGCGCAGTAAATTGTAAAGCGGAGGCCACCGCGACGACCTCCTGCACAAAGGGAATGTCCAGCGCCTTTCCCAGATTGATGGAGCCGGAGCCAGTGATGCGGGGAAGAAGGTTACATTCGCCCACGGCCTGGCGGGCCTCCCGCAAAAGGGTGGCCAGAGCCTCCTGCGTGCGGGCACCGTGTCGGATGTATTTTCCAAAGACCGGCTGTGCATTTTCATCCAGCAGCACCAGCTTGACCGTGGTGGAGCCGATATCAATACCGGCGCGATATGTCATCATAATTGCCTCCGATGTAAGGGATCGTTCCCATAATAAAAAGATAAAATTCGACAATTTATACTGTAGCACGAATTCAGATTTCTGTACAGAGCGAAGATTGTAAAAAATGTTCCATTCACTGTAAAAAGTTTGTTACAATTTTATGAATATAAGAGAGCGGTAATGTGAAATTTACATTTTTGGAAGAGCTTTCTGTCTTGCGCGGACACCGCCGGATGTGATATACTCAAAACCGACCGATTTCAACAGATTTCCCGGAGAAAGGATCCCTTTATGCGCGTGAACAAGCTGCTTTGTCTTTGCCTGATCTGCTGTCTTTTGCTGTGTGTTGCGCCGCAGGCTCGCGCGGCCGACGGTTACAGTGATATTACTGAGAACGCCTGGTATTTCCAATATGTAGTTGACCTGAGCCAAAGCGGTGTTATTAATGGCCTGCCGGACGGCACCTTCCACCCGGAGGGCGTCGTCACTCTTGGCGAGGCGCTGAAGCTCACCCTGCTGGCAGCGGGTTATCCTGCGGCGGAGCAGATCAGCAGCCACTGGGCCGATGGATATTTACAGCAGGCGCTGACGCAGGGCTTGCTTTCCAGCGGTATGGAGCACGATCTGGATCGGACCATCACCCGTCTGGAGCTGGCCCGGCTGGCGGCGGGTGCGCTGGAGCTTTACAATTCCCTGCCGGACACGCCCTTCGCAGACTGTAGCGACAGCTCAGCGCTGTCATTGTATCAAGCCGGGATCATCGAGGGCATCGAGAAAAACGGCCTGCTGTATTTTGCGGGGGAGCAGACGCTGACCCGTGCGGAGATCAGTGCCGTTATCTGGCGGATGGAGAACTGGTGGCAGCAGGGTGGGGAAGCGGGGCCCACGGACGAGGAAGAGGATCTCATCCTGCCGGAGACACCGGAGGAGTCTTCAACGGAAGAACCGCCGCAGTCCATTGCCTATAACGAATACATATTGCCTGTATTGGAGGAAGTACCCGTGTTTTCTTACGATCCCGAAAGCTTTTATCTGGAAAACGGTGTCATGCAGTGCAGCGATCCCAGCGTGCGGCTGCTTCATGGCATTGATGTTTCCTATCACCAGGGAGCCATCGACTGGGACAAGGTGGCCGCCGATCAGGTGGATTTTGCCATCATCCGCGGCGCGTATCGGGGATATACCGTCGGCAGTCTTAAAAAGGACAACAACTTTGACATCAATGTCACCGGCGCGCTCCGGGCCGGGCTGGAGGTGGGCGTTTATGTCTTCTCTCAGGCCATCACCGTGGAGGAGGCTCTGGAGGAGGCCGATTTTCTGCTGGCAATGCTGGAGCCCTATACCATCACCGGGCCGGTGGTGTTTGACTGGGAGGTCATCGGCACCAGGGATGCCCGCACCTATGGATTGGATACCCAGACGGTCACCGCCGCAGCGCTGGCATTCTGCAAGCGGGTGGAGGAGGCCGGCTACACGCCCATGATCTATTTCAACTCCTATGCCGGTTATGTTAAATATGATCTGAGTCAGCTCACCGATTACGATTTCTGGTTCGCCCAGTACCGCAGCCAGCCGGATTTCTACTATAATATTCAGATGTGGCAGTATACATCCAGCGGAAAGGTAGACGGCATTTCCGGCAATGTGGATCGAAATGTCCG
>CAZDUQ010000171.1:0-3023 GCA_964508665.1 uncultured Oscillospiraceae bacterium
GAGTAAAGCGTCGTAAGCAGTTCCGCGGAACGATGACCGGTAAGGCACAGAGAGGTAATACGATTTCTTACGGCGATTTCGGTATTGTAGCAACAGAGCCTGCCTGGATTAAGTCCAACCAGATTGAGGCAGCACGTATCGCAATGACACGTTACATTAAGCGTGGTGGTAAGGTTTGGATTAAAATTTTCCCGGATAAGCCGGTAACAGCAAAGCCGGCAGAAACTCGAATGGGTTCTGGTAAAGGTTCCACAGAGTACTGGGTAGCAGTAGTTAAGCCAGGTCGTGTAATGTTCGAGATTTCTGGCGTAGCAGAAGAAGTAGCAAGAGAAGCTCTTCGTCTTGCAACCCATAAGCTTCCGGTTAAGTGTAAGATCGTTTCTCGCGCAGATTTAGAGGGAGGTGCGGCTCGTGAAAACCAGTAAGTATGTGCAGGATTTAATGGCTAAGTCTGTTGTTGAGCTGAATGAGGAATTAGTTTCCGCGAAGAAGGAGCTCTTTAATTTGAGATTCCAGAATGCAACCAACCAGCTGGACAACACAAGCAGAATCAAAGAAGTAAGAAAGAACATTGCCAGAATTCAGACCGTGATTTCTGCAAAGGCAAACTAGTTCATTGGAATAGTAACTTCGGAAAGGAGTACCCGCAGTGGAGAGAAATCTTAGAAAGACGCGTACCGGTAAGGTAGTAAGCGACAAGATGGATAAGACAATCGTTGTAGCAGTAGTAGACAACGTAAAGCATCCGCTTTATGGAAAAATTGTAAAGAGAACCTATAAGTTAAAGGCTCATGATGAGAACAACGAGTGCCGTATCGGTGACAGAGTTAAGGTTATGGAGACGAGACCGTTATCCAAGGATAAGAGATGGAGACTCGTTGAGATTATCGAGAAGGCAAAATAAATTGTTTTGCAAGGAATAGTTGAAAGGAGATTGTACCATGGTACAGCAGGAAACCAGACTTAAGGTTGCTGACAATACCGGCGCAAAGGAATTGCTTTGCATCCGCGTAATGGGCGGTTCAACCAGAAGATATGCGAACATTGGTGATGTCATCGTTGCTTCCGTTAAAGATGCAACGCCGGGCGGTGTTGTAAAGAAGGGCGATGTAGTGAAGGCGGTTGTTGTTCGTTCTGTAAAGGGCGCACGCCGTAAGGATGGTTCTTATATCCGTTTTGATGAAAATGCAGCAGTTATCATCAAGGAAGACAAGAACCCGAGAGGAACCCGTATTTTCGGACCGGTAGCAAGAGAACTCAGAGAGAAGCAGTTTATGAAGATTGTTTCCCTGGCTCCGGAAGTATTATAGGAGGTGCTCAGAGATGGCTATGTTAAAGATTAAGAAGGGCGATACGGTCAGAGTAATCGCTGGTAAGGATAAGGGCAAGGAAGGAAAGGTTCTTTCCGTTGCTGACGGTAAGGTATTGGTTGAGGGTGTTAACACTGTGACAAAGCACACGAAGGCATCTCAGGCAAATCCGCAGGGCGGCATCATTACGAAGGAAGCAGCAATTGATGCATCTAATGTAATGTATGTTCATAAGGGAAAGACTACAAGAATCGGTTTCACCACCGTAGAGGATAAGAAGGGAACCAAGAAGGTTCGTGTAGCAAAGTCCACCGGTGATGTTATTGACTAATTCTGAGAGAGGAGGTTCACAAAGTTGACCAGATTAAAGGAAAAGTATAATACCGAAATCGTTGCAGCAATGCAGAAGAAATTCGGTTATAAAAATGTAATGCAGGTTCCGAAGTTAGATAAAATTGTCATCAACATGGGTGTTGGTGAAGCAAAGGATAACGCAAAGGCTTTAGAGTCCGCAGTAAGAGATATGGAAATCATTGCAGGTCAGAAGCCGGTTGTCACGAAGGCAAAGAAGTCTGTGGCTAACTTCAAGATCAGAGAAGGTCTTGCAATCGGTTGTAAGGTGACCTTACGTGGTGATAAGATGTATGAGTTTGCAGACCGCTTAATCAGTCTTGCACTTCCGCGTGTACGTGACTTCCGCGGCGTAAATCCGAACGCATTCGATGGCAGAGGAAACTATGCTCTTGGTATCAAGGAGCAGTTGATTTTCCCGGAAATTGAGTACGATAAGGTAGATAAGGTAAGAGGTATGGACGTTATTTTTGTAACTACCGCAAATACCGACGAGGAAGCAAGAGAACTGTTGACACAATTTGGTATGCCGTTTAGCAAATAGTAAGGAGGAAATTCCATGGCAAAGACTTCGATGAAGTTAAAGCAGCAGCGTCCGGCAAAGTTCTCCACTCAGGAGTACAACCGTTGCAGACTTTGCGGTCGTCCACATGCTTACTTGAGAAAATACGGAATCTGCAGAATCTGCTTCCGTGAGTTAGCTTATAAGGGTCAGATACCGGGTGTTAAGAAAGCATCCTGGTAAATCCGAAATATTTTTAGAAGGAGGAAATCCAAATGACAATGAGCGATCCGATTGCAGATATGCTTACAAGAATCCGTAATGCAAATACTGCGAAACATGATGTTGTAGATGTACCTGCATCTAAGATGAAGATTGCAATCGCAGAAATCCTGTTAAAGGAAGGTTATATTAAGGCTTATGATGTGGAAGAGGTTGGCTCTTTCAAGACCATCCACATTACATTAAAGTATGGCAAGGATAAGAATGAAAAGGTTATCTCTGGTCTGAAGAGAATTTCCAAGCCGGGTCTGCGTGTATACGCAAATGCGGAGGAGCTTCCGAAGGTACTCGGCGGTCTTGGTATTGCTATTATTTCCACCAACAAGGGTGTGCTTACCGATAAGGAAGCAAGAAAAGAAAACGTTGGCGGCGAGGTTTTAGCATTCGTTTGGTAATAACAGGAGCATGGAAAAGAAGTCTGTCGGACACCGCCGTGGCGGAAGGAACGCGGAAACTCTTTTCTGAGTTGACCCCAAAGGGTCAGGGAGACGTGTGATATATCACCGTTTTTCACATTCAAACTATTTAGGAGGTACGGGCATGTCACGTATAGGTAGAATGCCAATCGCCATTCCGGC
>CAZDUQ010000172.1:0-3021 GCA_964508665.1 uncultured Oscillospiraceae bacterium
ATTATAGCTGTCCCGTCAGAGAAAGTCAACCGACAGCCCTTGCACACGCCGGAGAAATGTGGTAAGATATTTTTAAGGGAAAATTTCCTGCCGCGGCAAACTGACCCGGTAATTTTTTCTCAAATTGGCACTTCACATCGGGTCAGAATGGATTATCATAAAGGCATCAAGCAAAAAGGAGCTGACCTTTATGAAAACGAGAAACGAAAAGCTGTACAAGCTGGTGCTGGCCGCCCTGTTCGCCGCACTGGGTTATGTTGCCACCAGCATCATTCAGGTGCCCACCGTCACCGGTTATGTCAATCTGGGCGATTGCATCGTGCTGCTGGCGGGCTTTATCCTCGGCCCGGTTTACGGCTTTGTGGCCGGAGGTCTGGGCCCTGCACTGGCTGACCTGCTGTCCGGCTATGGTTATTATGTTCCCGGCACCTTTATCATCAAGGGCTGCATGGCCCTCATCGCCTGTCTGCTGCTGCGGTGCTTTTACCGCAAGGGGCAGGAGCCGTCCATTCCCCGCCTGATCTGCTGCACCGTCCCGGCTGAGCTGTTCATGGCACTGGGGTATTTTGTTTACAAGGCCACGATCCTCAAGGCCGGCATCGGCGCCGCCGGCGGTATCCCCGCTGACCTGATGCAGGGGCTGATGGGCGTGGTCATCTCCATCGTGCTGTTCCGGCTGCTGTATCGCGTGCCGGCCCTGCGCGAACGATTCTGGAAAGGTTGATGTATCGTTATGTATGAAGAGATCTCACAACAGGCCCGCACCGTGGTCACCGAGCTGCTGGAGCAGGCAAAGCTGAAGCCCGGTGCACTGCTGGTCATCGGCTGCTCCTCCAGCGAGATGGTGGGCCAGCGCATCGGCAAGGGCTCCTCTGAAGAGGCCGCCCGGGCCGCCTTCGCCGGTATCTATCCCGTTTTGCAGGAGCACGGCATCCGCCTGGCCGTCCAGTGCTGCGAGCACCTGAACCGCTCCCTCATCGTGGAGCGGGAGACGGCCGAGGCAAAGGGCTTTGAGATCGTCAATGTGAAGCCCCAGCCCCACGCCGGCGGTTATTTCGCCGTCACCGCCTGGAACACCTTCTCCGACCCCGTTGCGGTGGAGACCATCGTGGCCGACGCCGGCATCGACATCGGCAGCACCCTCATCGGGATGCACCTGCGCCGGGTGGCCGTCCCCGTGCGCACCAGCGTGAAAAAGGTGGGTGAGGCCGTGGTGGTGTGCGCCCGCACCCGTCCCAAATATGTGGGCGGTCCCCGGGCCATCTATCAGGAGATGTAACCATGGCACAGGCCTATGACGCCCGCCGCATGGCGGAAGCGGTGGCGCAGGTGCGCGATCGAATGGAACAGGCCGCAAAAACCGCCGGACGCAGTCCGGCGGATATTTTGCTGTGTGCCGTCTGCAAGACCCGCACGCCGGAGACCATCCGGGACAGCGCGGCTCTGCCCATCGACCTGTTTGGTGAAAACCATATGCAGGAGCTGGTGGTCAATCACGATGCCGGAGCCTATCTGCAAAAGCCGGTGCATTTCATCGGTCATTTGCAGACCAACAAGGTCAAAAAGGTGGTGGGCCGCGCCCACATCATCCAGAGCGTGGACAGCCTGCGTCTGCTGGAGGCCATCGACAAGGAGGCCGAAAAGCAGGCCCTGCGGCAGGACATCCTGCTGGAGCTGAACATCGGCGAGGAGCTTTCCAAAACCGGCGCCGCCGCCGAAGATCTGTGGCCGCTGCTGGAGCGTGCCGCCGGGCTTTCCCATGTTCATGTCCGGGGCCTGATGGCCATCCCGCCCGCCTTTGACAACGGGCCGGAGAGCCACCGGTATTTCGCCATGCTGCGGGAGCTGCTGGAGCAGGCCCGTGCCCGCCACTATGAAAACGCCGATCTGGACATCCTGTCCATGGGCATGAGCGGCAGCTATGAGGCCGCCATCCAGGAGGGCGCCACCCTCGTCCGCGTTGGCACCGCCATCTACGGGCCCCGGGATTATCCCCAAAAGGCCTGATTTTTCTGCCGGATCACCGCCTTTGGAGGATTTTTGTTGACAATTGCGGCGGTTCTGTGTATAATCCCCCTGTAAATAGAGTCCCGCCACCGGGTGGGAAATGCGAAAAGCATTCGTCTGTACATCGTTAGGTCTTGGAAGATGTACGGTCGGATGCTTATTTTTTGATTTTGGAGGATATTATGAATCAAATCAGGCACTATTTTTCCAAAGGCGAGCTTCTCCTGTGGAGCACCTCCGTTGCGGTGATCGTCCTTTCCTTCTGCATCTTCGACCGGGTCAATTACCTCACCCTGTGCGCGTCGCTGACTGGGGTGACCTCATTGATCTTCAACGCCAAGGGAAACCCCTTCGGGCAGCTGCTCATGATCGTGTTCAGTCTGCTGTACGGCGTTATTTCCTTTACCTTCTCCTACTACGGCGAGATGCTTACCTATCTGGGGATGACCATGCCCATGGCGGTCTTTGCGCTGGCGGCGTGGCTGCGGCACCCCTTTCAGGGAAACCGGGCGGAGGTGCAGGTCAACACCATCGGCAGGCGAGAGAACCTGTGTATGTGGGCGGCGGCGCTGGCGGTGACCGTTCTGTTCTTCTTCATCCTGCGGCATTTCCACACCGCCAACCTGCTCCCCAGCACGGTTTCGGTGACCACCAGCTTTCTGGCGGTATATCTCACCTTCCGCAGAAGCCCGTATTTCGCGCTGGCCTATGCGGCCAATGATATCGTGCTCATCGTGCTGTGGTCGCTGGCCAGCGCGGAGGAACTCCGGTATCTTTCGGTGGTGGTCTGCTTTGCCGCCTTCTTCGTAAACGATCTTTACGGCTTCCGCAGCTGGCGGCGCATGAAGCTGCGGCAGCAGGCAGATCCTGCCTGACAAACGCAAAAAAGAGCCCCGGAGCCGACGCTCCGAGGCTGATTTTTGCGGAAAGCGGGGATTTATTTGTTCTTCAGATACTCATCGATGGCAGCGGCGGCCTGCTTGCCGGCGCCCATGGCCAGAATGACGGTAGCCG
>CAZDUQ010000173.1:0-3015 GCA_964508665.1 uncultured Oscillospiraceae bacterium
CTTCTTTGTGCGACAAATGAGCCATATATCTATGAAACCGTTACGGCTGAAATAAGTTGTAGCGGTTATTGTTTTGTCGCAAAGGGCAGAAATGTCATTTCTGAGGGTTGGAAAGCTATTGAAAAGGCGTTCAGAGATTTTCAGAAGTGCAAGGACGATACCGAGGAGGAAGAAGAAACCCTCTCCCTCACCGAAGGTCAGGCTATTGAAAGAGTGGTTTCCGAGGTGAGCGAACATTTCACACAGCCTCCGAAGCACTTTACGGAAGATACGCTTCTTTCTGCAATGGAACGTGCAGGAACAGACGAAATCACCGAAGAAGTTGAGCGTTCGGGACTTGGTACTCCCGCTACAAGAGCAAGAATCATTGAAAAGCTCACAAAGTCGGGATTTATCAAGCGTGAAAAGAAAAATCTTGTCGTAACAGATAACGGCACAGACCTCATTTCCGTTATGCCCGATATTATCAAGTCGGCTTCAATGACGGCTGATTGGGAAAACGCTCTCTCCCTTATGGCTCAGGGCAAGTTCACATCACAGCAGTTTATGGTGGATATCGAAAAGCTCGTTGACGATATTATCGCCGTTGCAAAGAAAAGCGTTGATGAAAGCAAGGTGTCAAGAAACGGCGGAGAGGTTATCGGCACTTGTCCGAGATGCGGTAAGAATGTTGTCGTAACTCCGAAAGCGTATTCTTGTGAGGATAGAAACTGCGGTTTTGTTATCTGGAAGAATGACAAGTTCTTTGAAAAGGCAAGAAAGCCACTCACAAAGGAAATGGTAACAAGCCTTATCAAGAACGGCAAGATTGCCGTCAAGGGACTTTATTCGGAGAAGTCAGGCAGGAACTACGACGCAACCGTTTGCCTTGACGATACAGGCAAGTATGTAAACTACAAGCTTGAATTTGCTCCGAGAAAAAAGACGAAATAATTTTCTGGAATAGGTTGAATTTCTCCTACAATTAGTGTATAATAGAGTTAAGGAAGGAGGAATTTACTATGACAGTAAACACAAACACACTGGTTTCAATCACAGAAGCCAATCAGAATTTTTCCAAGGTTGCAAGGCTCGTTGACCAGAACGGTTCTGCCGTTATACTGAAAAACAATGTTCCTCGGTATATCGTACTGGAGTTCTCGGAAGTAGAAAAGGTACAAATGGCAGCGGACGAAGATATTGCAGATATTTCTCAAAGACTTATCGCAAAAAACCTTGAAGCCTACAAGGAGCTTGCGAAATGATAAGACTTACAACAAAACAGGTAATATCCCTTCACAGCTCTTTGATTGAAGCGACAGGCGGTACAGATGGTGTAAGAGATATGGGACTTCTTGAGTCTGCTCTGGAAACTCCGTTTCAGACATTTGGCGGAAAAGACCTTTATCCCGCACTTATTCAGAAAGCCGCACGGCTTGGACATTCACTGATTTCAAATCACCCGTTTGTTGACGGCAATAAAAGAATTGGTATTCATACAATGCTCGTTTTTCTTGCTGCAAACGGAATTGAAATTGAGTGTACGCAAAAAGAGCTGATAGATGTCGGATTATCCCTTGCTGATGGGACAATGAATGCGGAAAAATTATTGATTTGGCTCAGCGCACACAATTAAATAGTATGGAAAAGGAAGTGCTTCGGTACTTCCTTTTTTGTTTGAAAGGAGGCATTATGCCCGAAATTGAAAAGGAAAAATCCATCATACCTCTGTATAAGGAAGATATGATGACCGCCAAAGAAAACAGCGAAATGGCTGATTGGCGAATGAGTTTCAAGGAAAACTGCAACTGTGCAAAGGCTATTGATAAGGCTTTGAACGAGAATTACGCAGATAATCGCCTTGATACAGACAAGGCTCTTGACACTGTTCTCGCTGAGTATAGTGCAGAGCGTGTAACTCACGTTCTTGCGGCTCAGGTGGTCAATCACGATTGGGACGGTCGTTATCACAACGATGTCAAGGCTTGGGCGAAGGAACAGACAAAGGAACTGTCTGCCGAATTTATGGAAGATAGCCGAGATTATTACCTTAACGCCCACCCTATTCTCATCGACGGTCTTGCGACAAAGATAATGCAGAGAGAAAAGGAGATTGAAAAAACAACTCCCGAAGTAAAGGCGGAAACCGATGTTACAGAGCCGCCCAAGACCTTTACAAAGTCCAAAGACAAAGTAAAGGAAATCACAGATAAGCTCGAAAACGGTATCAAGGAGCTGTTTGAAGGCGAAAAGTTCAAGGAATACCTTGACACAATGTCGAAGTTTCACAGCTATTCTTTCAATAATACAATGCTCATAGCTATGCAGAAGCCTGACGCCACTTTGGTTGCAGGCTTCAATTCTTGGAAGAACAAGTTTGAGAGAAGCGTAAACAAGGGCGAAAAAGGTATTCAGATATTTGCTCCTGCCCCCTACAAAATCAAGAAGGAGCAGACAAAGCTTGACCCCGATACTGACTTACCCGTTCTCGGTAAAGATGGAAAGCCGATTACCGAGGAAATTGAGGTTACAATCCCTGCTTTCAAGGTCGTCAGCGTATTTGATGTATCGCAGACAAGCGGCAAGGAGCTTCCAACTCTCGGTGCTGACGAGTTAAGCGGCAATGTAAAGGACTATGAAAAGTTCTTTAATGCTGTTCGTGAAGCTTCTCCCGTTCCTATCAAATTTGCAGAGATTGACGGTACGGCAAAGGGTTTCTATCATCACGAGGACAAGGCGATTACCATTAAGGAGAATATGTCTGAGGTGCAAACCATTAAGACAGCTATTCACGAAATCGCCCACGCCAAACTCCACGACCGTGATTTGAAGAAATCGGATATAGAGAAGCCAAAGGACAGAAGCACAGAGGAAGTTGAAGCGGAAAGTATCGCATATACCGTATGTCAGCATTTCGGAATTGATACCTCCGATTACAGTTTTGCTTATGTCGCTTCTTGGGGAACGGGCAAGGATACACCTGAACTGAAAGCTTCGCTTGAAACTATCCGTTCAACTGCTTCGGAGCTTATCACT
>CAZDUQ010000174.1:0-3005 GCA_964508665.1 uncultured Oscillospiraceae bacterium
GAAATAAGGAGCATTTGGTATGGATTAGAGCAGACCACAATAAAAAATACTATCCGGAATTTTTTAAAACAGAACTTGCCAATCCATCTAAAGAAGTGAAACATTATGTAACTCGTAATGTGTAAGAGTAAAATTCGGATTTAAGGAGACGGAATTATGGCATCAAGCCAAGCATATTTAGACTATGTTTTAGAGCAATTATCAGATTTAGAGGAAATTACATACCGAGCAATGATGGGAGAATTTATTATTTATTATCGTAGCAAAATTATAGGTGGTATCTATGATGATAGGTTGCTTGTAAAAGCTATTAAATCAGCTGTTTCGTTTATGCCGGATGCAATTTATGAATGTCCATATGAAGGGGCAAAAGAAATGTTATTGATTGAAGATGTTGATAATAAGGAGTTTTTAGCAGAATTGTTTCATGCTATGTATGAGGAGTTACCAATTCAAAAACCGAAAAAGAAGAAATAAGCAATGTTGCTATTCGTCTTATAAGACTGCAAGCAATTACCTATGGTGATTTGTCAGAATTCAGTGAGGAATTACAACAGGAAGTAAAAAGAATACTTGAAATAACTAATTGACAGGCACAATTTTATAAAGAACATCCTGCGATATACCCTTGCAATCTTTTTTAAACGAAGTTTTTTGAGAGTACATTGTAAAAATAAGGGAATATGCCGATATGCGTGATTCAATAGAAAATATATCACAATTGCAAAAACAGTTATTTAAAATTGACAAGGAAAGGAAATGATAGTATGAAAGCAATGCTGACAAGTTCTCTTGGTGGTTGGTGTAAGGTTAACGGAATGAGAATTCCATCTGTTTTAATTCAATATAATGGGTTGTTAGAACGTCTTAAATCAATTTGGGTACAGAATGCAAGGGTGCTAATCATTTGTGCAGACCCAACTGATTATGAAAAGAATGATGGGGTTTGCGCCTGTTTAAAAGAAGCCTTCCCTATGAGCGGATTGAGTGTTTCATACATTGACAAGTGTGATGACAGAAACCTTGATCGTATTGATGATTTGGGAAATATCGATGTCCTCATTTTAGCGGGAGGACATGTACCTACCCAAAACAAATTTATGAAGCAACTGCGATTGAAGGAGCGTTTAGCGAATTATAACGGAATTATTGTTGCGTGGAGTGCCGGCTCTATGAACTGTGCGGATATGGTTTATGCCGGTCCGGAATTTGAGGGAGAGGCAGTTGACCCACTTTATGAAAGGTGGATTACCGGACTTGGAATAACAAATATAAATATTTTTCCTCATTTCCAAAAAATTAAAGATGAGTATTTAGATGGCTTGCGTCTAATTGAGGACATTACTTTTGCGGATAGTATCGGCCATGAGATAATCGCATTGAATGATGGAAGTTATATAATGCTGGATGATGAAAAGACAACATTGTACGGAGAAGCATATAGGATAAAGGATGGACAGCAAACACAAATCTGTAAGGATGGAGAATCTATTGACCTGACGGATGTCGTTTGATTTGTTCCACAATCTCCGGGAGTGCACAAGCAGTGTAATGGTATTTTCAAACCAAAGCGAGAATATTTCGTTGACGATATCATCCCAGACGGCCAAACGACCCTCCCAAAATGGTGGGTCGCTCATTTTTTCCTTGTAATTTCCAGAAAAAAATGGTACACTATCTCCATGTATTACAGACCTGTAAAGCCCACGCTGCGGGTGCAGGTCCGATTTTTGAAAATGAGGCAGCGCGGAAAGAGGTTGTTATGGAACGTTTTTATGTCCCGGAAGGGTATCACTCAGTATTGTCGGTAAAGGAAACGCAGGGTGCGATTAAGCATGTCAAGGATTATTTTGAACGTCAGCTTGCAAAGCAGCTGAATCTGACCCGTGTGTCTGCTCCGCTTTTTGTTAAGCCGGAGTCCGGTCTGAATGATAACTTAAACGGCGTAGAACGTCTGGTTTCTTTCGGCATTAAGGAGCAGGGGATGCGGAGGTGGAAATCGTGCATTCTCTGGTAAAGTGGAAGCGTATGGCTCTGAAAAAATACGGCTTTACCTATGGCGAGGGACTGTATACCGATATGAATGCCATCCGTCGTGATGAGGATACGGACAACATTCATTCCATCTTTGTAGACCAGTGGGACTGGGAAAAGGTGATTTTGCATGATGAGCGCAATATAGAGACTTTAAAGAAGACGGTTCGCAGTGTGTATGCAGCACTTCGTGAGACGGAACACTATATTGCGGATAAGTATGAATACATTAAGGAGTTTTTGCCGGAGGAGATTTCGTTTATTACCACGCAGGAGTTAGAGAACCTCTATCCGGAGGATACTGCAAAGGAGCGGGAAAACAAGATTGCGCGTTTGAAGGGTGCGGTGTTTATTATGCAGATTGGCGATAAGCTGGCTTCGGGTGAGCGTCATGATGGCAGGGCACCGGACTACGATGACTGGAAGTTAAATGGTGATATTCTTGTCTATTATCCGGTATTGGACATGGCACTGGAGCTTTCCTCCATGGGGATTCGTGTGGATGAGGTTTCTCTGGCAGAGCAGTTAAAGAAGGCAAATTGCGAGGAACGCGCAGAGCTTACGTTTCAGAAGGCAGTGTTAAACAGGGAGCTCCCGTACACCGTAGGCGGCGGTATCGGTCAGTCCCGTATCTGTATGTTTTTCCTGCGTAAGGCGCACATCGGCGAGGTGCAGGCATCCATCTGGCCGGATGAGGTAAGAACTGAGGCAGAGCAGAAGGGCGTAGTGCTGCTATAGAATGGCAGAAACAAATACACCCCCGACGGGAGGAAAACTTCCGGCTGGGGGTGTATTTTGTTTGGGGCACGTGGCGGAAATAAAAAAATCCCCGGTTGAGAGCAAACTCTCACCGGGGATTTTATGCGGTTTTTTAAACTTTCGCGATTATTCTGCCATTTTTACGAGCTTAGCGTACTTGTCAGCAGCATCCTTTGCAGCCTTTTCAAAGAGTGCGGTTGCTCTCTCCGGAT
>CAZDUQ010000175.1:0-3003 GCA_964508665.1 uncultured Oscillospiraceae bacterium
AGGATGTTTACGGCATCACCTTTGAGCAGGGACGAAACGAGCTGAAGATCGACCGGGAGATGCTCACCAATCTGGTGACGAAGAACAACGATCTGCCCGAAAGCGCAAAGATCGACCTGATGGTCGCCCTCATCACCCTGAAATATACCACTTTCAACTGGGTGTGCTATGTGAAGGATCGCCGGGCCATCGGCTTGGGCGCCGGCCGGCAGAGCCGCATCCGCTGTACCCGGCTGGCAGGCGGCAAGGCCTACAACTGGTACCTGCGGCAGTGTCCCAAGGTGCTGGCCCTGCCCTTCGTCCCCGGCATCAAGCGCCCCGACCGGGACAACGCCATCGACATCTATATCTCCGATGAGTATGAGGACATTCTGGCCGAAGGCACCTGGCAGCTGTACTTCACCCAAAAGCCCGAGGCTCTGACCCGGGAGGAAAAGAAAGCCTGGCTGGCCACCCAGACCGGCGTTTCTCTGGGCTCCGATGCCTTCTTCCCATTCGGCGACAATGTGGAGCGCGCCCGCAAGTCCGGCGTGTGCTACATCGCCCAGCCCGGCGGCTCGGTGCGGGACGATCATGTCATCGAGACTGCCGACAAATATGACATCGCCATGTGCTTCACCGGCGCGCGGCTGTTCCATCACTAAGTCCGAAAAGGGCCGATGCACCCATCGGCCCTCTTCCCCTGTCTATACGACGAAAAGAAAGAGAAGGTCGTTTCTATGAACTTACTGGTTGTAGGCGGCGGAGGCCGCGAGCACGCCATCATTCAAAGTCTGAAACAAAACCCCGCCGTGACCACGATCTACGCCCTGCCCGGCAACGGAGGCATCGCCCGGGATGCGCAATGTATTCCCATCGCTGCCACCGATGTGGACGGGATCGTCGAGTTTGCCCGTACCCACGCCATCGATTTTGCCGTGGTGGCCCCCGATGATCCGCTGGTGCTGGGCTGTGCCGACGCGCTGGAGGAGCTGGGCATCCCGGTATTCGGTCCCCGAAAGAACGCCGCCATCATCGAGGGCAGCAAAGTCTTTTCCAAGCGGCTGATGCAGAAGTATCACATTCCCACCGCCGCCTATGCCGTTTTCACCGATCTGCGGGAGGCGCTGGATTACATCGAGGATGCCCCCATCCCCACCGTCATCAAGGCCGACGGTCTTGCGCTGGGCAAGGGCGTCATCATCGCCCAGACCCGCGATGAAGCAAAGAAAGCCCTGCGCTCCATGCTGGAGGACAGGGTCTTCGGCGAAAGCGGCAGCCGGGTCATCGTGGAAGAATTCCTCACCGGGCCGGAGGTGTCCGTCCTGTCCTTCACAGATGGTGAAACGGTGGTGCCCATGGTGTCCTCCATGGACCACAAGCGGGCGCTGGACGGCGATCAGGGCCTGAACACCGGCGGTATGGGCACCATCGCCCCCAACCCCTATTACACGCCGGAGATCGCCCGGGAATGCATGGAGACCATCTTCCTTCCCACCATCCGGGCCATGCAGGCCGAGGGCCGGCCCTTCCGCGGCTGCCTGTATTTCGGTCTGATGCTTACCCCCCAGGGGCCAAAGGTCATCGAGTACAACTGCCGCTTCGGCGACCCGGAGACCCAGGTGGTACTGCCGCTGCTGGAGAGCGACCTGCTCACCGTGATGCAGGCAGTGGCCACCGGAAAGCTCTCTGAGATCGAGGTCAAATGGAAGGATGCCAGCGCCGCCTGCGTGGTGATGGCCTCTCAGGGCTACCCCACCCATTATGAAAAGGGCTTCCCCATCGTGCTGCCCGAGACGGCGGAGGACGAGCACATCCTTGTAGCCGGTGCCAAATTGCAGGATGACCGGCTGGTGACCTCCGGCGGGCGGGTGCTGGGCGCGGTCAGCGTGCAGCCCACCCTGAAGGAAGCCATCGACGGCGCTTACGCGCTGGCGGAGCGCATCCACTTTGACAACGCCTTTTACCGCCGCGATATCGGTCAGCGGGCGCTGGCCGCCAAGGAGGAATAAAACCATGGTATACCGTATTTTTGTGGAAAAAAAGCCCGGTCTGGCCCCTGAAGCCGCCGGGATGCTGTCTGACTGCCGCACCTTTCTGGGCCTGACCGGTCTGGAAAAGGTGCGCGTCCTCAACCGCTATGATGTGGAGGGCATCGATGAGGCCCTGTTCGATGCCGCCAAAACCACCGTCTTTTCCGAGCCCCAGCTGGACGATGTCACCGACTGTCCCTGCTTTGACGGCGCGGCTGCCGTCTTTGCGGTCGAGCCCCTGCCCGGTCAGTTCGACCAGCGGGCCGACTCCGCCGCCCAGTGCATCCAGCTGCTGAGCCAGGGCGACCGTCCCGCCGTCCGCTCCGCCAAGGTCTATGCCCTTTACGGCACCCTGACCGGGGACGATGTCGCGGCCGTCAAGGGCTATGTCGTCAATGCCGTAGAGAGCCGGGAGGCCTCTCTGGACAAGCCCGAAACGCTGGCGGTGGAATATGACGCGCCGGAGACCGTCCCCACGGTGGCCGGCTTCACCGCGCTGGACGAGGCCGGTCTGAAGGCTCTGCTGGACGAGCTGGGGCTGGCCATGGATTTGTACGACCTGCAATTTTTGCAGGCCTACTTCCGTGACGAGGAAAAGCGCGACCCCACCATCACCGAGATCCGCATCGTGGACACCTACTGGTCCGACCACTGCCGTCACACCACCTTCTCCACCCACATCGATCATGTAACGATCGACGATCCCGCCGTGCAGAAGGCCTATGACCGCTATCTGGCCGCCCGTGTGGAGGTCTATGGCGAGGAAAAGGCCGCGATGCGGCCCCAGACCCTGATGGATATCGCCACCATCGGCGCCAAGACGCTGAAAAAGCGGGGCCTGCTGCCCGCGCTGGACGAGAGCGAGGAGATCAACGCCTGCTCCATCCATGTCAACGCCACCGTCAACGGCGAAAAGCAGGACTGGCTGCTGATGTTCAAGAACGAGACCCACAACCATCCCACCGAGATCGAGCCCTTCGGCGGCGCGGCC
>CAZDUQ010000176.1:0-2950 GCA_964508665.1 uncultured Oscillospiraceae bacterium
TTGATCTTGTTGTTTACCATAACTCAGTTCCCCCTTTTTCCGATGACGCGCGGCTGATGTACCCGCGGGCGTTTGCCGCGGCTCTCTCCGGGAGCATTGGCACGCTCCGGACCGGGCCCTTTGCGCTGTGGGCCGGGCCCCCTGCGCCCCGGCTGGGGGCGCTTTTCGCTGATGCGGCGGACGGCGCCGGTGCCCCGGGCGTCCGGCGGCCCATGCGGGCCGGGTTTTTGCTGTTTTCCTGCCAGCTTTTTCGCCCGACGCTTCTGTTCCCGTGCAAGGCGTGCCTCCAGCGGCGGAAGCAGCTCCGGCAGAGGCAGCTTTTGGCACAGGGACAGGGCGAAGCCGGTGTCCAGCACCGCCAGGGCGGCGCATTCCCGCACGCCGAGGGTCGCGCCCAGCTGACGCTTGGTGCAGTCCAGGACAATCAGCGGGATAGGCTCCTCCCGCTGGGCGGCGGCGTTGTGCATGGCGGAGACGGTGTTTGCCGCCGCGTCGGCGGCCACGCACAGCAGGCGTGCCTTGTTTTCCCGGGCCATGTCAAAGGCATCCTCTGCCCCAACGGCCAACGCGCCGGCCCGGCGCATCAGACCCAGAAAGCCGAATATCGAATCGTTCATACCTGCTCCGCCTCCTTCATCTGTTGATCCAGGAGATCGTAGATCTCCTGTGTAATCTCGGTTTCCAGCGCCCGGGAGAGGGCGCGGCTTTTTACCGCCTTTTCCAGACAGGCCCGGCTGCGGCAGATGTACGCCCCCCGACCGGAGACCTTTCCCCGGCTGTCATACAGCACGGCACCCTCCGGCGTGCGGACGATGCGGGCCAGCTGGGGCTTTTCCCGGTGTTCCCGGCAGGCCACGCACTGGCGAATGGGTATCTTTTTGGGCATGATTCCTACACCTGCTCTTTCTGAAAACGATTGTGGGGTGGGCCGCAGTAGAAGCCGCGCGGCTTGACGGCAGCGAGGCGGCGGTCTCTCTCCTTCCCGCCTCTTCAGGGAGACGCGGAGCCTTTTATTCCGCCTGAGAGGCGGGCTTGATATCGATCTTGAAACCGGTGAGCTTGGCGGCCAGGCGGGCATTCTGTCCCTCCTTGCCGATGGCCAGACTCAGCTGGTCGTCAGGCACGATGACCGTGCAGGACTTGCCGTCCTCCTTCAGCTGAACGCTGATGACATCGGCGGGCGACAGGGCCTCTGCCACAAACTGCACCGGATCCTCGCTGTACTTGATGATGTCGATCTTTTCGCCCTTCAGCTCGTTGACCACGGCGGCCACGCGGGCGCCCTTGGGGCCGACGCAGGCGCCGATGGGATCCACGTTTTCATCGGCAGACCAGACGGCGATCTTGGAGCGGGAGCCGGCCTCCCGGGCCATGGACTGGATCTGCACGGTGCCGTCGGCGATCTCGGGCACCTCCAGCTGGAACAGGCACTTCACCAGACCGGGGTGGGTACGGGACAGCATGATCTGGGGGCCCTTGCCGCCGCGGCGGACCTCCACCACATACACACGGATGCGGTCGCCCTCCTGAATGGTCTCGCCGGCGATCTGCTCGGCGGCAGAGAGGCGGGCCTCGGTGTGCTCCCGCTTGCCGGGCAGCTCCAAAATGGCGCTGCCATACTGGGGATCCACCCGCAGCACGGTGGCCGTCAGGATCTCATGCTCCTTGCCAGCGTACTCATCGGCGATCATGCCCCGCTCGGCCTCCCGGATGCCCTGGATGATGACCTGCTTGGCGGTGGAGGTGGCGATGCGACCGAAATCCTTTGTCTTGACATCGATGCGGATCTCGTCCCCCAGCTGGGGATCGGGAGCATAGGCGCGGGCTTCCTCTACCGTCAGCTCGGCAGCAGGGTTGAGCACCTCCTCCACCACGGTCTTGACAGCGTGCATGGTGATGGCGCCCGACTCCTCGTCGATGTGGACGAATACATTGTCCAGGCTGGCGCTCTGAGGATCCCGCTTGTACAGCGCCTTATAGGCGGCTACCAGCGCCTGGGCGATCCGATCCAGCATATAGTCCTTGCGGATACCCTTTTCCTTTTCCAGATCTTCCAGGGCCTTGATGATCTCACTTGCCATGGTTCCTTCCTCTTTCTATTTCAAAATATTTTTATCGGACAGTTAAAAAACAAATTGCAGCCGCACCCGTGCCACATCGCTCATGGCAAAGGTCAGCTCCCCGCCGTCGGGGGTCTCCACCGTCAGCTGCACCCCGTCGCAGGCGCGCAGACAGCCGGTCAGCTCGCTCTGGCCGTTTACAGCTTTGTAAAAGCTCAGGCAGACCTGTCGGCCCAGCGCCCACTGAAAATGCTCCGGCCGGATCAGCGGCCGTTCCAGCCCGGCGGAGGACACCGTCAGGGTATAGGGCGGCAGGCTGTCGAAGGCGCTGTCATCCAGCAGCGGATCCAGCCCGCGGGAGACCTGCTCGCACTGGGATATATTCACGCCGTCCTCCCGGTCGATATACACCGTCAGCACGTGCTGTCGGCCCTCTTTTTCAAAGGTCACATCCCACAGAGAGACCTCTGCCTGGGCGCACAGCGGCTGCACCAGCTGGGTGACACGGCGGATCAGCTCCTTATTGGTCATGGTGTGTTCCCTGCCTTTCCAACAAATAAGAGTGGGCAATTGCCCACTCTTACACATTCCTATCCTAACCTACGCTTGCATTATAGCACCTTGTTTTGCCAAATGCAAGGGGAATTTCCGGGAAAAAGCCCCATTTTTCAGGGGATTTCCCGCGTTTTCGGCCGTCAGGCGCGATACTGGCCCAGATCGTCCAGCGAAAGCTCGCAGCTGACCTCCCGCCCGTCGGGATCCAGGCCGCAGATCATCAGCATATCGCAGTCATCATAAATCTCGTAGTTGGTGAAGCTGGCACCGGTATCCTCCAGAAACTTTTTGGAAATATCGATCAGATCCTTCGCGGTGTATTCCTCGCCGCGATA
>CAZDUQ010000177.1:0-2944 GCA_964508665.1 uncultured Oscillospiraceae bacterium
CTGCGGTCTACGTTGGCGATACGCAGGGGGATAAGGATGCAACCGTGGTCGCGGATATTCCCTTTATCTGGGCGGCCTACGGCTTTGGGTGCATTGATAACCCAACGGCAAAAATCGACGATATCCGTCAGTTGCCGCAGGCGCTGGAAGAATTGTAAATAAGAACGCTCCCTGAAGTTTCAGGGAGCGTTTCCGTTATTTGATTTCCAGCAGGGCATCCCGGACAGAGCCGATGGTGTATAGGGAGCCGAAACATAGCACCACGCCATCATACCCTGCAAGGGCGATGGCCTTGCGGACACCATCTTCAATGGTATCGCAGGCGGTGGCGTTGGCACCGGCCTGCTCCAGAAATGCCGCCAATTGGTCAGCATCCAGCTTTCGGGGGTTGGGAGGGGTGATGCAGACGAATTGCTCAATATAGGGCATGATGGGCTTGTACATATCGGCGTAGTCCTTATCTGCCAGCACACCCGTCAGCGCAATGATCTTCTTTCCGGGCAGATAGTCCTGAATATTTTTAATGAGCGCCTCAAAGCACTGGGGATTGTGGCCGCCGTCGATGATGAACAGAGGATCACGGCCGACGATGTCGAACCGTCCCGGCCATTGCACGTCGCGAAGACCGTCACGAATGTTCTGCTCGGAGATATTCCAGCCCTTTTCTATCAAGGTGTCGATGACGGAGAGAACCACGGCGGCGTTTTTCAATTGATGGCTGCCAAGCAACGGCAGTTCCAGATTTTTCCGGTTGCCGCAATCGAACACCTGACCTTCCAGACCGTGGCTGTGGAGTACCAGCGAGTCGAAATCAGCCTTTTTCAGAGAAAGGTGTCGTTCGTTACAAATACGCTCGAAGACCGCCTCCACGGAAGGGGTGCCCCGGTAGACCACGGCGTCGCCGCCCTTTTTGAAAATGCCGGCCTTGGTCTCGGCAATGGCTTCCAAAGTGTCGCCCAGCACCTCGGTGTGGTCAAGACCGATATTGGTGATGACGGCTACTTCGGGCACTTCGATGACGTTCGTCGCGTCGAATGCGCCGCCCATGCCGACCTCCAAAACCACGATGTCGCAGTTCTGACGGTAGAAATACTCAAAGGCGATACAGCACACCAGTTCGAATTCCGTGGGTTTTTCATCCATGCTTTCGGCCAGAGGACGCACCCACTCGGTGACGGCGGCCAGATCCTCGTCGGAAATCTGCACGCCGTTGACCTGCATCCGTTCGTGGAAGCGGTAAATGTAGGGAGAGGTGTAAAGACCTGTCCGGTAGCCGGCTTCCTGTAAAATGGAGGCGGTCATGGCGGCGGTGCTGCCCTTGCCGTTGGTGCCGGCGATGTGGACGAATTTCAGCTTCTTTTCCGGATTTCCCATGAGGGAAAGGAGATTTTGGGTTCTGGACAGGCCGGGAATACTGCCTTTCCAGCAGACGGAGTGGATATATTCCAGAGCTTCATTGACATTCATGTTCATATTCCTTCTGTGCAAAAGTTTTTTCCTTTTTGGAAACGGAGATGCTTTCGATCAGCCGTGCTTTTCGCAGGGCGATGATCACGGGCACGGTGGCCAGACCCATGACCAGTGACGAGGCCAGACCCATGGCGATCCGTCCCCAGAAAACGCCGAACACGGCGTAATAGTTGTAGTAGCCGTACATATTGGAGTCTACATAGAAGGTGAAGGTGTTCATGCAGGACACGATCACACCGGAAATCATGCAGATAATATAAAATAATATCTGATTTTTCGGCTTTTTCAAGCCTTCTGCGGAGAAACGGTTGTGCAGCAGCCGCACGCAGGTGCCGATAAACAGGCCACGGACGGCGGCCGGAGCCACCCACAGCAGGGTGGTGGGGGTCAGACCGTAGGCGCCGAGCAGTTGGGCGATGAATTCACCCAGAAAGCCGACCACAAAGCCGTCAAGAGGTCCGAACGCCAGCGCACAGACGACTACCGGCAGGGCAGAAAAGCTGAATTTGATGCCACCGAAAGTCATTTCCGTAAAGGACAGGGCAACATACACGGCCACCAGCATGGCGTTGAGCACCATGCGTTTCACATTTACTTTCTTTTTTTGCATAAAAATCCTCCTTTTTGTGCGGCGTTTGGACAAGCCTTTTCCTGCCGAAAGCCCAAAAATCCCCAACGAATGATCGTTGGGGAGAAAAAGGCACAGGAAAACCCCGTGAGCAGGTCAGCAACAGCCGACCAAACGCCCGACTGAGTATCGCCTCTCATAAAGGAGAATATCCATTATGGGCAGCGGGTGCGGAATCCCTATCGCGGAAAAAATTCCTTCGTCTGTCACTCAACTCCCCATTTTGACAGCACTTTACGCAGGGTCTCCTACTCTGTTCGTCCCACATCATACACCATTTTGTCGGAAATGTAAATAGGAAAAATCAATTTTTCGATAGAAAATGGGAAAAACCTTCCCCTCGGGGGAAGGTTTTTACTCTGCGTTCAGCGCGTCTACCACGATGTCCGGGTAGGGATTGGCGATGACGGTGCGGTAAGTATGGTAGATGACCATACCGGGCTTGCCGTTGGGGATCTTTTTCACCTGTTTCACCGGAGTCACGTCCACGGCAATATTCTGACCGCCCACCGATTCGGCGTAGTAGGCGGCCAATTGCGCCGCCTGCGTAACGGTGTTATCCGGGGGCGTGACCCCGGCGCAGGCAATGATCACATGGCTGCCGTGGACTTTGGAGGCGTGAAGCCACAGGTCGTCCTTTCGGGCGGATTTGAAGGTCAACTCCTCATTTTGTCGGTTATTTCTACCCACATAGATGGGGTAGCCGTCGGTGGAGGTGAAACGCATGGGCGGCAATTTGGCGGTTTTGACCCGTTTTTTGCCGCTGTCGGCGCGCAGATAGCCGGCAACCTGTAATTCCTGACGGATCTCCTCCAGTTCCGGCTCGATCCGGGCACGGTTCAGCTC
>CAZDUQ010000178.1:0-2912 GCA_964508665.1 uncultured Oscillospiraceae bacterium
CATTAGAAAATTCTCCTTTCTCTTAACTTCTATATATATTATATAATATTTTTTAGTGAAAATCAAGAGAAAAGGTAGAGAGCAAAGAGGGACTTGCGGAAACCGAGGTATAAAACTCTATAGAGCATGAGAAGAGGAGGTTTATACCTCCCCTTCCCGCTGTTCAATTTTATTCGTCGTAGTATTTGAACGCTCCAAGGCCATGCAAATATTCAATTTGTTTGTTGTCATCTTTTTTACCATCTGTTTCAACCCAATGCCCATTTATAGCGCCATTGAGAAAACCCCAATTCCATCCAACATACTCACAAAACTCACGGAAATTTTCTCTCGCCTCAAGGCTATCAAACTTAATTGCATACATCATATTATCAACATCCTTTCTATTGTTTACTTATCCTCAAAGGTCTGAATACCCATCTTGAACTTGTTAAGTACATCGTCCATACCGGCGACAATGTTTCTCACCATATCCTCGTTGCTCAGGTATCCATCTTCCGCGAGAAAGTCGTTCCATTCATCTTCGGTGTATGAACGCTCAAGGAACTCCACAATTGCCCATGCACAAGTTACTTTAGAGGTAGAAGCGGTGACAACTCTGTTATTGTCATTGCGGTCGATAGCTACATAGATTGTCATATGAAACATCCTTTCTATTGTTTGGGGTGGTGCGGTTTTCACCGCACCGGAAGCCCCTCTTTATCCCATCTCTTGCCACCATCATGGCAAAAACGCCAAGTGCGGGGAACTCTACCAAAAAGGCTGGTATCACGCTTATTAGTAGCTTTAACCTCGCGTTTAAGGGCGTTACCAGTTTTGCAACCAATAATCTCACCAGTACCTACATTGTAAGCAAAATGACGGAACTCTAACATAATCTTGAACTCCCTTTCCTTTAGGTTGATTTAAGTATATCACCATCGAGCCAAAAAGTCAAGGGTTTTGGGCAAAAAATCTTTCGGCATTTTATACAAAATCTTATAGCAAAATTTGTGCAACTTAATTATTGACAAAACTCGGCCCGCGCGCGGGCCGCCAGCAGATGGCTTTTGTGCAAAACGCTGAATTTTATTTTTGTGCAATATGACGAAAGAGTAAGAGGGGCATTACCCCCTCTTACCAAACCTCAACCCACAGCTTGACAATCTCATCATCATATATGTTCTCTGTCTCCATTGTGTCAAAGAACACACACAGATAATCATCTACATCAAAGTTATCGCTGTATCCTACTTCAACCGTCCATTCGTTGCCATCCTCTATGGTGAACAAGGTCAATGTGTTGCTATCACTATCAATAGAAGTGATGATTGCGGTTGCCAGCCTTGTCCGGTCGGTGAGCGGACTCCCGCATTGACCGTCAGTATTTTCCACGGGTTCTTCTTCATACTCGATAGAGACAAGGCTATCTTTGTCGGGGATTTCGTCCTCTTTATCGGAGAACATCATCACGAACATATTGTATTTACTATGGTGCGGATTAGGCTCACAATTATCCGCTACAATGTCAACCCATGACAGAATAAACCATGCAATAAAGCCCACAGAGACAAGCATTGCCGCAACTTTAATAATCTTTTTCATCGTTCTTTTGTCCTTTCTTTTGTTGGTGTCTATGAGGGTTTTACCCCTCATAGACTACCTCTCCAGTAGTGCTATCTACGACAATAGCTACTCTGTGCGTGACAAGCCACCAGTCATCAGCTACTTGTTTCATCTGTGACAAGTCATCCTCTATGAAGATGGCTGTTAGTTCTGTGTCTTTAGCCCCTGCATAGGAGTATAGTATATACCTTGGCTGTCGTGCTTGGTTATACTCTTCCTCTGTTGCTGGTCTTGTGTGTAGTGTGCTATTGATGTCCTCTTGGTTGAGTCTTGCCCACTCTGGCAAGTCCGCCTTATTGAACGCCTCTCTATCAAGGATGATACCATCATCCACCACAGCACAACGAATATTGCACTTCTGCACAAGCATATCTCTAAAGCCTTGCTTGTCAAAAACTGTACTTGTGTATAGTTTTACAAACACTGTTACCCCACCTTTCTTATATGCCCGTCAAGCCGATAGCCCAGCTATAAAAGCGGTTACAGGTCAATACCCACTTCGTTCATCATGTTTTTGTGCTTTACCCAACAGTCGGCAATGATATCCTGAGCCTGACGCAAAGCTTCTTCAATAGCGATAGCTTCATCCAGCTCATTGCTCACTTTTTTACAAGCCTTAATAGACTTAGCCATACCAATGGTATTATGAGCATTGCTAAACTCTTCTACCAGTCTATTAGCATAATTATACTGCTCAATCAGCTCATTGATTTTTTGCTCAATGATAATAATAGCGTCATCCATATTCTTTTACCTCTTTCTTTTGTTGTTATCGTTAGCTTGCTCATAGATTGTTGCGTCTATGAGCAAGCCTTGTGTGTTGCTTACTTGCTCAGTGCTACCGTAACAGCGGCAGCTTTCGGACTGCCGGTCTTATGATACTTACCAAAGACCTCGGCATACAGCTTGGGAGCCTTTACCTGAAATGTCTTGGTATCGAGAGTCTCGGTAGCCTTGCCAGGCTTGCTAACAATGACACTAACACCCTCTGCCTGATACGCCATCTGTTCGCCGTTAGCTTCCGTGCGGGCGATAGCTTTAAGAGCCTCATACTCTTTTTGCAAAATATCGAGAGTTTCTTTTAACTCCCCCATACGGATAATCTGTTCTTTTTTCATAGTATTGGTTTCCTTTCTTTTGTTCGTCTTTTGGTTTGGTTGTCCGTTCCTTTGAACTGTCTACATTGTAACACACCTTTTAGCGCTTGTCAAGAACTTTTTTTTCAAGTTTTTGAAATTTTTTTGTTCGGTGTGTGTTCCCTTGAACTGATTACATTGTACCATTGTGCGGGGAGTTTGTCAACACTT
>CAZDUQ010000179.1:0-1394 GCA_964508665.1 uncultured Oscillospiraceae bacterium
CACATTTTCAGCAGACACATCTCGCCGTCGGTGCGCTTGATGGCCGTCCGGGTGAGCCGGGTCAGCAGGTCGCTGACGCAGCTGACGAAATACTCCAGCGTGGGGCCATCGGCCTGCCGTGCCAGCTCCCGCAGGGCGGCGGGATCGGCGGCAGAGGCCCCCATCAGGTACTCCTGCCGGTCGGTGTACTTCAAAATATACAGATCCCGCAGCAGGGACAGCAGTTGGTCAAAGAGGGAGACGATGTCCCGCCCCTCCAGATAGCAGTCGGTGAACAGCTCCAGCGCCCGGGCCCCGTCTCCGGCGGCAACGGCCTGATAGATCCGCAGCACCGTCTCACCGGAGGGCACGCCCAGCGCCTGGGTGACCTGCTCCAGATCGATGCGGCCGTCAGCAGACACCGAACGATCCAGCAGGGAGATGGCATCCCGCATGGAGCCGTCTCCCAGCCGGGCCAGCAGCCGTGCGGCGGCGCTTTCCAGCGCAAAGCCCTCCTCCGTGGCGATCTGATTCAGCCGGGCGGCGATGATCTCCGGCGGGATACGGCGGAAATCATACCGCTGGCAGCGGGAAAGAATGGTGGCCGGCACCTTGTGAATTTCGGTGGTGGCCAGAATAAACAGAACATGGGAGGGCGGCTCCTCCAGCGTCTTCAGCAGGGCGTTGAAGGCTCCTGCGGACAGCATATGCACCTCGTCGATGATATACACCCGCTTTTTCAGGGCGGTGGGAGAAAAGACCGCCTCCTCCCTGATATCCCGGATGTTGTCTACGCCGTTGTTGGAGGCGGCGTCGATCTCGCTGACGTCCAGGGCGGAATCCTCCAGAATGGAGCGGCAGGCGGCGCAGCGATTGCAGGGGCTGCCGTTCAGCGGGTTTTCACAGCACACGGCCCGGGCCAGGATCTTGGCACAGGTGGTCTTTCCCGTGCCCCGGGTGCCTGTGAACAGATAGGCATGGCTGGTGCGCCCCGCCGCCACCTGGCTGCGCAGTGCGCCGGTGATATGCTCCTGACCGTACACATCGTCAAAGGTCATGGGCCGCCATTTGCGGTACAGAGCAAGATGCTGTTCCATCCGGCCGCCTCCTTTTTTCGGAATGATAACAAACGGCTGTCCGCCCGGACACGATCCCCCTCTGCCTCATCAGTCCCATGGCAGCCCCCGCCGGTTGGCCGCGGCACACACGACATACCGCTTAATGCTGCTCGGTTCCCCGCCTGACATGGTTCACGGTCACGCGCTGCGCGGGACCGACGGAGACTGCCACAGGGCTGATGAAACGGAAAAGGGACCTGGCCCTGAAAGGCGCGACAGCCGCATACTTTTTCGTTACCAGTTTATTATATACGAAAGCTTTGTAAATTTCAATCCCAGTTTGTCAAAAAAGTCAAA
>CAZDUQ010000179.1:1494-2878 GCA_964508665.1 uncultured Oscillospiraceae bacterium
AGTCATGGGGCGCATACTCACCACCATCTTGCCCGCAAAGGGGCCGTAGGGGACGCAATCGATACCGGTGCGGTACATGGGCACATTCCGTCCCTCCTGGATATGCCGTACCGGGAGTCCGGCCTGCAGCAGCGCGTCCTCAAAGGAGAAGCTGCATCCGATGAGAAAGGCCACCAGATCATCGTTCCACAGGTCGGCCACATCCAGCGGCTCGTCCACCAGCCGTCCGTCCCGCCAGACCCGGTATTTGGGGAAGTCCCGGGCCAGATCCACATCGTGGGCGATGTGCCGCAGGGCGCGGCTGCCCTTCTCACTCTCCTCCAGCACCGGGCAGGAGAAGGGATTGCGCCGGGCGAACTCCCGGAAGTCGGCCGCCAGCGCCGAGGGCAGCACGATGAGATTGCACTGGGCGTGACCCCCGCACATACCGGCGGTGGGGCGCACCAGCGTGTTTTCCCGGAACAGGCGGCGGGCCTGTACAGGGGCCACCGTCCCGTAATCGGGCAGCTCCAGCGCCCCGCGAAGCTCCCGCAGCACCCGGAGATTTTCCTCCTGGCTCAGGTGATCCACCGTCAGAGCGGTCTCACCGGTGACGCCGTCCACGCAGCCGTTGTACACCACGGCCCGCAGCAGCTTGTTTTCCTCCTCATCGCTGGGCATCAGATCCCGGCCGGTGACGGCGCTGAGCACCGCGCGGATGCCCCAGCCCCACCAGTTGGAAACACCGGAGGTGAGGGTGAAGTCGGCAGGCGCGTCGGCGCAGATCACATCGCCAAGGTTGACCCGCTCCTCGATCATGCCCCGGAAATTGCCCATGCCCAGCTCGTTGCCGCCGTCACCGATGCCGATGGTGACGGTGTTTTTGTCATACAGCAGCAGGTCGGTATCGGCCAGCAGGTCGTCGATGTACTCTCCCCGGAAGTTGTGGAAGTGGCCGTCCAGACCACGGCCGGGGCGCTCGATGGCGATGACATGGGTGGGCTTGCGGTGCTTCAGCAGGCCGTAACAGAAGGCCTGGGCGCCGTTTTTAGGCACACACAGAACCTCGGCAGAGGGGGCATACAGGCTGCATCCGGCCAGCATGGCCGCACAGGAGGCCTCGTCGGTGATGACGGTGACCTTTTTCCCGATGCGCTCCAGCACGGCGGCCAGATTGGCCGTGCCCACCGGGCCGTCGGTCTCACCCTTTCCCCCGGCCCGCTGCACGGGGAAGCCCGAGATGATAAACACCTCTCCGGCCCCCAACAGGGAGAGCCCCAGCTCCTTCAAATCGGCCCGGGGCAGATCCCGGGTCAGGCCCCGATCGCCGGGGTCAGTCTCCATGACCTTCCAGATGCGGCTGAAAACATCGCTCATATCCCAAAACATCCTTTATCTCTTTTTT
>CAZDUQ010000180.1:0-2873 GCA_964508665.1 uncultured Oscillospiraceae bacterium
TCGCCCTGATCCTGCTGGGCGCTCTGCTGGTGAACAAGATCGCCGGCTACAAGAACCGCAAGTCCTTCTTCATCATCGAGCTGCCCGAGTACAAGGTGCCCTCCCTCAAGCGTGCCTGCAAGGATATGCTGTCCCGCGGCAAGGCTTACATCGTCAAGGCCGGTACCATCATTCTGGTGTGTAACGCCATTGTGTACATCATGCAGTCCTTCAACTGGAGCTTCCAGCTGGTGGAGGAGGGTGCCGAGAGCGCCTCCATCCTGGCCTCTATCGCCAGCCCCATCGCTGTGATCCTGATCCCCATCATCGGCATGAAGGCCTGGCAGCTCACTGCCGCCGCCATCACCGGCTTTATCGCCAAGGAAAACGTCGTTGGCACCCTGGCTGTCTGCTATGGCGTCTCCAACCTGATCGATACCGATGAGCTGGCCCTGGTGGAGGGCGCCGGTACCGAGGTGGCCACCATCTTCGGCATCACCAAGGTCGCCGCACTGGCTTATCTGATGTTTAACCTGTTCACGCCTCCCTGCTTCGCCGCACTGGGCGCCATGAACTCCGAGATCAATGACCGCAAGTGGTTCTGGGGCGGCGTGGCCCTGCAGTTCGCCACCGGCTTCACCGTGGCCTTCCTGGTCTACCAGATCGGCACCCTGATCACCACCGGCTCTCTGGGCGCCGGCTTCGTGGGCGGCCTCATCGCTGTGATCGCCATCGTGGCCGTCATCGTCTACCTGTGCCGCAAGGCCGACAAGAGCCTTCAGGCCGAATACGCTCTGAAGAAGTAAGTACTTATGGAGACCGTCATCGCTGCCGTCGTTGTGCTGGCCATTCTGGGGCTGGCCGCCGGATATCTCATCCGGGCAAAGAAAAAGGGCGAGCACTGTGTGGGCTGCCCCTACAGCAAGACCTGCGCCTCTGCCAAAAAGGGCGGCTGCGGTCACTGCTGAAAACCGAAAAAGAACCCCCGCAGCGACAGCTGCGGGGGTTTTGTCTGCTTACAGGCTTCCTGTCTTCCTGAGCCGACGCCAGTTGCATACCAGACAGATCAAAAAGGGGATGCTGGCATAACCGAACACCGGATACACCACGCCGATGAGATTTCCGAAGCCCAGCAGGCTCAGCCCGTAGGCCGCAAACAGCATCACCGTGGTGTATGGCTTGTGGTGGATGGCCATTTTGCGCCAATGCAGGGCGATCTGATTGACCACCGCCGTCATGGCCGCAAGGCAGGCGCTGAACATCCCCAGACCCATCAAAATGCCGTACCCCGCCTCCAGCGCCGGGTGCAGATCACCGGCCAGCGTGGCCATGGGCAGCTCGGTCAGGCCAACGGCGGGGAAGACCGCCATGGCGGCGATCATGCTCCAGGCCAGAACGATGAGCAGCCCGCTGCCCAACCCCAGCCCACGGCGGACGGGCTTTTCGCCCTCCAGCAGCTTTGCGGTGGGCACCAGCACCGAGACGGTACCGAACAGATTGTAGGCGGCATAGGTGACGAACCCCACTACCCAGTTGGGCATCAGTGCGGAAACGCTGCCGTTGGCCGGCGCGAAGGAAAATCCGCCCCGAGTCAGCGCCGCCACCGCCAGCACCACAGCAACCACCGTGGTGGCGGGCACCAGCAGCGAAAAGACTGCCACCAGCCCCTGCATCCCCAGCAGCGCCACCAGCGACACCACGATGGTGAACAAAAGCCCCGCCAGCCAGGCGGGCAGCCCCAGCAGCTGATTCAGCAGGGAGGAGGCACCGGCGATCATGATCACCGACACACCGAACAGCAGCAGGCCCTGCATGGCAGAGACCACCGCCCGCAGCCGGGGCCGGTCGCCGGTCGTCATCAGGCGGCCCATGTCCTCCACACCGGTGGACTGGATTAAACGCAGGTTGGCATAGTTGACATAAAAGAACAGCGCCGCCGTCCCCAGAAAGCCCAAAAGGCCGATGGGGCCGAAGCAGGCAAAAAACTGCCACAGCTCCTGTCCGGAGACAAACCCCGCTCCCAGAAAGACACCGGTATAGGACATGGCCAACTGCCCGGCTGAAATTTTTTTCATCGTCACACCTCAAAACGCATATGGTCGGCACAGGACCGCCAGGGGGATATTATAGCAGAAGCTGCCGAAGGACGCAAGCCGTCCCTCGTCGCCCTCTGCGAAAATGGGAAATCATGGATGGGTCAAAGCACGGAAAAGGTTGGAGCGCGCTCCAACTTTGCGATTTTGCGGGTAAAAATTCCCGATTTCGAGGGTCGAAATCGGGAATTTGGGGGTATAAATTTCGGTTTTGCGGGGTCAAATTTGGCCGGATCCGCAGCGCCGGAGGGGCCGTCAGCGACCCTTTGCCAGCTCTTCTTCCTCCAGCTTGCGGTAAGCCACCTTGCCCACCAGCGTCTTGGGCAGCTCGTCCCGGAACTCGATGTCATAGGGCATGGCGTATTTGGCAATGTGCTTGCGGCAATAATCCAGCAGCATATTTTTGGTGGTGTCGTCGGGACAAACGCCGGGCACCAGTTTGACAAAAGCCTTGACCTTCTGCATTTTCAGGTCATCCGGCACACCGATGATGCAGCTCATCTGCACCCATTCGTGGGCGTCCAGAATGTTCTCCAGCTGGCCGGGGTAGATGTTGTAGCCGGAGGAGATGATCATCCGCTTGGCGCGGCCCTTGAAGTAGATAAAGCCCTGATCGTCCATGATGCCCAGATCGCCGGTATAGACCCAGGTTAGACCGTCGTCGTGGGTGCGCAGCGTCTGGGCGGTCTCGTCGGGATGGTTCATGTACTCCTTCATGACGGTGGGGCCGGCCAGCAGGATCTCACCCTCCTGCCCATAGGGCAGCTCCCGGTCGGTGCCGGGCTCCACGATCTTGATGTA
>CAZDUQ010000181.1:0-2871 GCA_964508665.1 uncultured Oscillospiraceae bacterium
TGGCAGGGGCAGAAGGACTCGAACCCTCGGCACGCGGTTTTGGAGACCGCTGCTCTACCAACTGAGCTATACCCCTTTACTGCGCCCTCTATTGAGAACGCTCTGTCATTATATCGGATTTTTCCGGGTTTGTAAAGGGGTTTTTCCGATTTTTTTGCAAAAATCGGCGGACAGCGGTTACAGGCCCTGCGGCGCGCGGAGGGCGCGGGTGGCGTTGAGCACCGCCAGCACCATGACGCCCACATCAGCGAAGATGGCCCACCACATATTGCTGTAGCCCAGGGCAATGAGCACCAGACAGGCCAGCTTGACAAACAGCGAGAAGACGATATTCTGCCGCACGATGGACAGGGTCTTTCGCGCGATGGCGATGGCCAGCGGCAGCTTGCGGGGGTCATCGTCCATCAGCACCACATCGGCGGCCTCGATGGCGGCATCGGAGCCCATGGCGCCCATGGCCACGCCCACATCGGCACGGGACAGGACGGGAGCGTCGTTGACGCCGTCCCCCACAAAGCACAGGGTCTCCCCTTTGGGCTGGTCGGCCAGCAGCTCCTCCACCCGGGTCACCTTATCCTGGGGCAGCAGAGATGCAAAGAAACTGTCCATCCCCAGCGCGTCGGCCACCGGACGGGCGGCCTCCGGACTGTCGCCGGTGAGCATCACGGTACGGGTGACGCCGGCCTTTTTCAGGGCGGCAAGGGCCTCCTGCGCGCCGGGCTTGGGCAGATCGGCCAGGGCGATGCAGCCCAGATAGGCGCCGTCGGCGGCCACATAGACCACCGTGCCCTCCACGGCGGGGGGATTCAGGCCCAGATCGGCCATGAGGCGGCGGTTGCCCACGGAAACGGCCGTGCCGTCCACCCGGGCGGACACGCCCCGTCCGGCCAGCTCCTGCACCGCCTCCACGGTATGGGCGGCGGGGTCGCCGGAATACTGCTCCCGCAGGGCGCGGCTGATGGGATGACCGGAATACTGCTCCGCCAGCGCGGCCAGCTCCAGCACCCGGTCGCCGCCGGTGATATCAGTCACCGAAAATGCGCCACGGGTGAGGGTGCCGGTCTTGTCAAACACAACCGTGCGGGCGGCGGCCAGAGATTCCAGATCGGTGCCGCCCTTTACCAGAATGCCCCGGGCGGAAGCGCCTCCGATGCCGCCGAAGAAGGACAGGGGGATGGAGATCACCAGAGCGCAGGGGCAGCTGGTGACCAGAAAGGCCAGGGCGCGGTAGATCCAGGTGCTCCACCCGGCGGGGCCGCCCTGCATCAGAGAGAACAGCGGCGGCAGCAGAGCCAGTGCCAGCGCCGACAGGCAGACGGCGGGGGTATAGATGCGGGCGAAGCGGGTGATGAACGCTTCGGAGCGGGATTTTTTCAACGCGGAGTTTTCCACCAGCTCCAGAATGCGGGCCACCGTGCTTTCGCCAAAGGGCTTTGTGGTGCGCACCCGCAGCAGGCCGGAGAGATTGACGCAGCCGGAGATCACCTCGTCGCCGGGAGCCACCTCCCGGGGAAGGCTCTCGCCGGTGAGGGAGGCGGTGTCCAGGGTGGAAACGCCCTCCAGCACCATGCCGTCCAGCGGCACCCGCTGCCCAGGGCTGATGAGGATGATGCTGCCCACGGGGACCTCGTCAGGATCCACCGTCTGCGCGGTGCCGTCGGGGCCTTCCAGCTGGGCGGTGTCGGGACGGATGTCCATCAGGGCGGCGATGGAGCGGCGACTCTTACCTACGGCGTAGCTCTGGAACAGCTCGCCGGTCTGGTAAAAGACCATGACGGCTACCGCCTCCCGCAGCTCGCCCATGCACAGCGCGCCCACGGTGGCCACCGCCATGAGGAAGTTTTCGTCAAAGGGATCCCTGCTGCGAATGCCGTGAAAGGCTTCCAGCAGCACATCATAACCGGCGATAACATATGGGATGAGCAGCAGAAGGTCGGGCAGGGGCAGCAGCGACAGAACAAGGGCCAGTACGGCCGACAGCAGGATGCGGGCCAGTGTCCGCTTTTGCTTCTTATTCATAGGCGGGACTCAGAAGCGGATCTCCACATCCCGCTCCACCCTGCGGCAGGCCTTGAGCACCTCCGGCATGACGGCGGCGGGGTCGACGCCCTCGGCGAACTCCACGCTCATTTTCTGGGTGACAAAGCTGACAGCGGCATGGGCCACACCGGCAACCTGATTGGACGCGGCCTCCATTTTGGCGGCGCAGTTGGGGCAATCCACATCGATGGAATAAGTCTTTTTCATGGTGATATCCTCCTGAAATAAATGATCGATCGGGCGTTTAATGGGTGTGGGACAGGTGCTCCAGGCCAACGCTGAGGATCTGACGCACATGGTCGTCATCCAGAGCGTAAAACATGGATTTGCCCTCCCGGCGGGAGCGGACGAGCTTGGCATCCTTCAGATAGCGGAGCTGGTGGCTGACGGCGCTCTGGGTCAGGTTCAGCAGGTCGGCCAGGTCGCAGACGCAAAGCTCGCTTTCGAACAGGGCGTACAGGATGCGGATGCGGGTGGAATCGCCGAAGACCCGGAACAGATCGGCCAGGTCGAACAGGCGGTCATCATCGGGCATCAGGCCGTGGAGGCGGGTCAGGTCGGGGTGGGGATGGTCGTGGCCGCACAGCGGGACGGCGTTGGTGTTGGTCATGGGACAGCTCCTCTCGCAAACATATGAGCATTTGTTCATGTGTTTAATATACATCCGCCATGCAGGATTGTCAAGAGATTTTTTTAGATCGGCGCGTGATTTTTTCATAAAATCGGCGAAAAAAAGCTTGACAAATCGCCGGGATACTGTATAATAATATTTGCGCTTAGCGAGATTGTGTAAGGGTAGCACGACAGACTCTGACTCTGTTTGTGAGGGTT
>CAZDUQ010000182.1:0-2860 GCA_964508665.1 uncultured Oscillospiraceae bacterium
GCGCGCAGAACTTTTTGCGGTTCTTGGTCTCAAAGTCTTTCTTTGTGGCGACAAGGATGTTGGCACTCGGGTAGAGTTGCAGATACTCGCTTGCCCATTGCTCAATAAGATGGTTGGGCACGACGAACATACTCTTGTGGCACAGACCGAGGCGTTTGCTCTCCTGCGCCGCCGCGACCATCGTGAAGGTCTTGCCCGCGCCCACGACGTGGGCAAGAAGCGAATTGCCGCCGTACAGGATACGCGCCACGGCGTCGCTTTGGTGTTTGCGCAGCGTGATCTCGGGGTTCATGCCGTAAAACTTGATATGACTGCCGTCAAACTCGCGGGGACGAATGCTGTTGAATCGCTCATTGTAAAGTTTTCTTGAATACGCGCGGCAAGCCCCGGAAGGATGATGCTGTTGAAAAGATAGTAAAGCCCGCCGAGTAGCAACGCGCCGATCACCACGGCAATGATCATCTTGACCGCCGTATCGACGTAGCCCTCGCCGCCCTTACTCTCCAGCACCGCTTTTGCTCTTGCGAAAATTTTTCTCACTGTACGCCTCCTATTCTGTTTTCGCTTGGGAGCATTTTCAGACAATCATAGGCACCACCTCGTTTCCGTTTTCGGGTATAAAAAAACGGGGTAAAGTTCGGATGAATGTTTCATCGGCTTTACCCCGTAATTTTGGTATTTAGTTGTTTCATCTTGCGTCCCTGTCCCGCCTTTCTCGCTGTCGCTGACGGTAAAAATCCAACGCCTTGATGACCGTTTCTTCCATCTGTTGCAGCGTCGTTCCCGCGGCGAAGTATTTTTCCAACCGTTCCAGAGGAATTTTCAGTTTTTCCCGTTGGTTTGGCTTTTCTTCGCGCATGATCTCGTTGATCGCGTCGGTGTCCAGCCCACCTTCACGGCTGAGTTCTTTCATGCGAATGGTCTGCGCGTGGGACGGGAACGTGCCCTCGGTGTCGATATAGTCCACGAGGTCGCGCATTTCTTCCTCCTGCAAGTACGAAAGTTCCACAGCCGGGCGCATTCCGATCTTGCCCTCGTCTACAAATTCAAGCAGTTCTGGCGTCAGTTCATTGAGGCGGATATATCTCTGCACTTGGTTCCGGCTCTCACCTGCCTCTTGTGCGACAATTTCATCCGTTCGTAAATGTGTCCCCACTGGGGACGAATTTTCTTTGCTCGGTCTACCGGCACGTCTTTTTAGTGCGTCCATCTTCATTTTGTACGCTTTCGCCTTCTCGGATGGTAAAATGTGCTCGCGTTGCAGGTTGGAGTCCACCATTTCGATGACCGCCTCGTCGCGGCTCATCTCGCGGACGATAATGGGGATCAGGTCGATGCCCAGCCGTTCGCAGGCGTGTTTTCGCCTGTGCCCCGAGATCAGTTCGTAACGCTCATTCTCCTTTTTTCGCGCGATGACGGGATTGAGAACGCCGTTCATCTCAATGCTTTTTACAAGCTGCTCCATGCTCTCGTCGTCCTTGACTTGAAACGGGTGGTCGGGAAAATCGTCGATCAGGTTGAGGGGGATCACCCGCACCTTCTCGCGCTTGATTTCGTCGGTCTGCTCACTCATGTGCTGTCACCTCGCAATCTTTAATAATTTCAAAATACACTCGCATCATCCTTTCTATCTACGAATCTTGAATATTGGTGTCATTCCCCCAACAATCCCATCCCGCCGCGCTTTCTCTTGCAAAGAGTTCTATACGCGGAAGATCGCCAAACAGAGATACGATTCTATCTCTTATTTCGCTTGGCTTCTTGCTATGAGTTTCTCTCGGTGAAATGACACAACTTGAAATCCTATTGCTGATAGGCTTCATTTTTCCTTTTACCCCGAGCAAACAGATCTCGCAGTTGGATTTGGCATAGTAACCTACACCGAAGAAAGGGGCTCCGTTCTTTCTGTTGGTCTTTATCCAACTAAATCCCAACGTCGTATAACGGAACCCCCATTTTTCAAATAATTGAATTTGCTTATCCAAGTACGGAAAAGTAGTCCAAAGAAATAACGCACAGTTCTCTCCTGCGAGTTTTTCTATGGGGAGTTTTTCGATCTCCTCCATACTCATTGTCGGATAGTGTGCGTGAACACCGCCTCCGAACTTGGTGTTTTTATTGTTTCTTTGATTGTACTTCCACGGCGGATCGGCATAAATTATGGAGTATTGTCGGTCGGTATTATAAATATCAACGAACATTTCAGCCACCTCTAATTTGGCTTGGGTAAAAAATCATTACGGACATTTTCTTCTCCTCTCTGTCGGTTAAGTTTTACGGCAAACAAAAAAGCCGACCTTATTTCCACTTCAAAAGTGGTCATAAAGTCGGCTGAATGTGCCGTATGTAATTATGCCTCCAAAACGTCCAACAGATAGAGGATGAGGTCGGCGGTCTCGGTCGTGTCCGCGCCACTCGCCTTCTCTTTGAGACGCCGCGTGTTGAGCGCGTCAATGAGCACGCGGAGTTCAAAGTGACTGAGTTTAAGCCTGCGTACCGTTCTGTATTCCCGTTTCATTTTCCTGCCCTCGCTTTCTCTTTTTCTGCTATCATTATACCAAGAAAGCGGTAATAGTTCAATTATGCGAAAATGTCGCGGGTTCAATCCCCGCCGGTTCGCAAAAAGTTGCAAAAAACAAACGGTCAAAAAATTCGCCCATAAAAACCAAAAAAGCCTTGTAAAGCAAGGCTTTTCGGCATAGGTTGCATTTTTGACCTATGAGTATGGCGCCCCCTGTTGGACTCGAACCAACGACCTGCGGATTAACAGTCCGTCGCTCTACCGACTGAGCTAAGGGGGCAAAATGTTCGCGTTACCTATTTTCACGGCCAGTCACCCGGCAACTATCGTCGGCGTACG
>CAZDUQ010000183.1:0-2815 GCA_964508665.1 uncultured Oscillospiraceae bacterium
GAGCTGGCACGAGTATCTGTCCTCCATGGCGCTGGACACCTGGATGCAGACCATGACGCTGTGTGACGAGGCGGAGGCCCGGGGCTATGTCCTCAGCGACGAGGATGCAGACTACATCACCGACACCATGGCCTCTCTGGAGAGCTACGCCGCCCAGGCAGGCTATGCCGACGGCGATGCCTATCTGCATCAGCTGTTCGATCCCTGCGCCGACACCGCCAGCTACCTAGCCTACAACCAGACGGCGACGCTGGCCAGCGCCTTTGCCGGGAGCGTGTATCAGGACTACTACGACTCGCTGTATGATCCCAACGCCGCGGTGCAGTACTGCATCAATGTGCGCCATGTGCTGATCCAGCCGGAGGACGACGGAACCGCCGAGGACGCGCTGGCGCAGGCGGAGCAGCTGTATGAGGACTGGAAGGCCGCCGGTGCCACCGAGGAGGACTTCATCCAGCTGGCGAAGGATCATTCGCAGGATGGCAACGCCTCCTCCGGCGGGCTGTACGAGGATGTCTATCCCGGCCAGATGGTGGACACCTTCAACGACTGGTGCTTTGACGAAAGCCGTCAGGCGGGCGATCACGGCATCGTGGAGACGTCCTACGGCGCGCACATCATGTACTTTGTGGGCACAAGCGAGACGGTGTACAGCGATGAAAACACCACCGCCGCTCAGAACCAGTACAACGCGTGGCTGGACGATCTGTTCGCCGCGGTGCAGTACGACTCCCAGACGGAGAATGTGATCTTCTCCGCAAAGCCTGAATAAGAAAGCCTGTCAAAGAACCGCTTTGCTGGGTTCTTTGACAGAGTTGGCGCCGGCCTGCGGGCCGGGTTTCGCCGATTTTCTGCGAAAAATACGGCGGGTCGGGGTGTTTTTGACCATGATCACACAGATCACGGCCAAAAACCCATGGGTAAGCAAAGCTGACGAAACGTCAGCTTTGACTTCTTTGGCAAACGGAAAAGCCGCCCTCAGGTGTCTGAGGGCGGCTTTTTTTCTGTTTTTGTCCGGGTCACAGCAGCTGCTGCTCGTTAATCAGCAGCTTGAACTGCAAACCCAGCTTTTCGGCGGCCTTGCGGCACATCTGCATACGGCCCATGAAGATCTCGAAGTAGTCCATCACCGAGCTGACGTGGGGATCCACCGTCAGCTTCAGCTTGATGAGGGTGTGGGCCTCGTTGATCTTCATTTCGCTGCGGGTGACCGAATAGTTCACCCGGTCGTGGATGTCAAAGGCCACGTTGCTTTTGTCCCGCACGCGGGTGCGGCGCACATCGGATTTGTCCGCCAAAATCAGCGCGGCGGCCACGGCGTTCACCGGGACGCCGGTGCCCTCGTCGTGGTTGCCGATGGCGGTGACAATGGTGGCGATCTCCTCCGGATCAAAGCCCAGATTATCCAGGATGCGGAAGGCCATCACCGCGCCGCTCTGGCTGTGCTCCACCCGGTTCACCAGGTTGCCGATATCGTGCAGATAGCCGGCGATCTTGGCCAGCTCCACCGTGCGGGGATCATAGCCCAGCGTCTCCAGAATGTAGCCCGCCCGCTGGGCCACCTGGCTCACATGGGCAAAGCTATGCTCGGTGAAGCCCAGGGCGATGAGGGACTCGTCGGCCCGGGCGATATAAGTTCGGATGGTGGGGTCGTTTTTGATCTGTTCGTAAGTCATGCTCATGCGTATCACACCTCCTGGGTGATGAAGGTTCGGTTCGTTTTCTTCCCGATCATTATAGCACGGGACAGGCGGCGGCTCAAGGTGAAAATTGTTTGGAATGGGTTAAAAAGATGTTAAATGCGATCGTCCGGAAACGAAGGCAGCGTGCGCTCTGAGGCGCACGCTGCCTAGATCTGTCGGTTATGTCAGATGCGGGCCGCGCGTCAGCGCTCCCCTTTTACAGTCTCTACCAGACCGGCGGCCATGCCCGCCAGGCCCTGAAGCTCGGAGGGAATGATGATCTTGGTGGCCTGTCCGTTGGCGGCGGCCTGGAAGGCCTCCAGCGCCTTGAGCTTCAAAACGGCGTCGGAGGCGTCGGCCTCGTTCAGCAGCCGGATGGAATCGGCCAGGGCGGTCTGCACCTTCATCAGGGCCTCAGCCTGACCCTCGGCCTCCCGGATCTTCTGCTGCTTGACGGCCTCAGCCCGCAGGATGGCCGACTCTTTTTCACCCTCGGCAATGAGAATGGCCGACTTCTTTTCGCCCTCGGCCCGCAGGATGGCCTCCCGGCGCTCCCGCTCGGCCTTCATCTGACGCTCCATGGCATCCTGAATTTCCCGGGGCGGGATGATGTTTTTCAGTTCCACCCGGTTGACCTTGATGCCCCAGGGGTCGGTGGCCTCGTCCAGAATGACCCGCATCTTGCTGTTGATGATATCCCGGGAGGTGAGGGTCTGATCCAGCTCCAGTTCACCGATGATATTGCGCAGAGTGGTGGCCGTCAGATTCTCGATGGCAGAGATGGGATGCACCACGCCGTAGGTATAGAGCTTGGGGTCGGAAACGAAGAAATAGACCACGGTGTCGATCTGCATGGTGACATTATCCTTGGTGATGACGGCCTGAGGGTCGAAATCCGCGATGCGCTCCTTCAGCGTGACCCGGTTGGCCACCCGATCGATGAGGGGCAGCTTGAGGTGGATGCCGGTCTGCCAGGTCTGCTGATAAGCGCCCAGGCGCTCTACCACATAGGCGCTGGCCTGAGGCACGATGACCACATTGGTCACCACCAGCACGGCCAGGATGACCACTACAACGATGGCGGTGAGATAGCCGCCCAGGGCGGCCAGATACAACGGTGCGAACATTTTGTT
>CAZDUQ010000184.1:0-2801 GCA_964508665.1 uncultured Oscillospiraceae bacterium
GATATGGTGCGTGGAACGCTGAGCGAAAGCCGTTTCAAAATGCTCTTAGAGGACTACGAAAAAGAGCAGGAAGAACTGCGACAGAAGATTGCGTTGCTCGAAGAAGAAATACAGAACCAGGAAGATCAAGTGGAGAATGTCGATAAATTCATCCGACAGGCCAAGAAATATCTGCATTTGGAGAAGCTGAGCCCGACCGTGCTGAACGATATGGTGCAAGCCGTATATGTTCACGCACCGGACAAATCCAGCGGACACAAAGTGCAGGATGTGGACATCAGCTACAACTATATCGGCATACTCCCCGCCAATTTACTCTATGACATTATAAACGGAAAGGCGGCATGACCAAAATCATGCCGCCTCCCTGAAAAGACGATAATACTGTCTTATTGTAGCGCCCTCTCGGGCGCTTTTTTTGCACATCATTATTTCTTCAGCAGATCCCGGATCTCGGTGAGCAGCTCCACCTGCGGGTCGGGCTTGGGCTCCTCGGCGGGCTTGGGGGCTTCGGCCTCCTTCTTTTTCAGCCGGTTGATGGTGCGCACCATGACAAACACGCACAAGGCCAGCACAAAGAAGTTCACCACATCGTTGATAAACAGGCCGATGTTCATGGGGATGGGGTCGCCGCCAAACAGGTTGGGCAGCTGGATGGCCCAGGAGGAAAAATCCACGCCGCCTAGGAACATCCCCAAAAAGGGCATCAGCACATTGTTAATCACCGACGAGGACACCGTGCTGAACGCGCCGCCCACGATGACGCCCACTGCCATGTCGATCACATTGCCACGGGCGATAAAGGTCTTGAACTCGGAAAGGAATTTCTTCATTTTCAAACGCCTCCAAAGAACGATTTGAGCTTCTATGACAAATTATAATGATTTTCATTTAAAAAGCAACCGCCTGACCCGTTCCCAAAGGCAAAGTTTTGTGGTATGATAGACAAATAAGAAATTTGCCCTTTTGCGGCCCGGCCGCAGCGGAAAGGAGCCCTTGCCATGCCATCCACCATCGCCGCCTGTTCCAGCGGAAGTATGCCCTGCGCCATTGCCATCCTGCGCCTGTCCGGGCCGGAGGCCTTTTCGGTGCTGGACGGGGTCTTTCAGCCCAAAGCCGGTCTGCCGGTGAGTCAGCGCAGGCCCCGTGCCATGCATTTCGGCCGGGCGCTGGCAAAGGACGGGCAAACGGTGGATCTGTGCCTTGCCTGCTGCTTCCCCGGGCCAAACTCCTATACCGGGGAGAATCTGGCAGAGATCTATTGTCACGGCTCTCAGGCGGTGATGGCCGCCCTGCTGGAGCACTGCTACGCTCTGGGGGCCGTGCCCGCGCCGCCGGGGGAATATACCAAACGGGCCTTTCTGGCCGGGCGGCTGGATCTTACCGAGGCCGAGGCTGTGGCCGACCTGATCCATTCCCAGTCCGAGCTGGGGGCCAAGGCGGCGGTGGCCCAGCTGGAGGGCAGCGTGGGCGGGCGCATCCGTGCCGTGCGGGAGGAAGTGCTGGCGCTGCTGGCCCATTTTTACGCCGTGTGTGACTACACCGACGAGGAGCTGGAGCCCTTTGATTATCAGAACACCGCCCAGACCGTCTCCCGCAGCCTGCAGAGCCTGCGGACGCTGCGGCAGGGCTTCGACCGGGGCCGTCTGGTGCGGGAGGGCGTGCCGGTGGCCATCGTGGGCAAGCCCAACGCCGGCAAAAGCTCGCTGTTTAACGCCTTGGCCGGGGCCGAGCGGGCCATCGTCACCGACGAGGCGGGCACCACCCGGGATGTGCTGGAGCAGGTGATCTCCTGCGGCGGCGCGCCCATCCGCATCCTGGACACCGCCGGTCTGCGGGAGAGCGACTCCAAGGCAGAGCGCATGGGGGTGGATCGGGCGCGGCAGGCGGCCAAAAGCGCCCGGGCGGTGTTGTTCGTGCTGGATCTTTCCGGCCCGTTGACCGGGGAGGATCGGGACGCCCTTGCTCTCGTCCCCCTGTGCGAAAGGCCGGTGCTGGTGCTGAACAAGCGGGATCTGGTGGAGGAGCTTCCCCACTGGAGCCGGGAGCTCATGCGGCAGGAGCAGTGGCAGCAGGTGTTTATTTTGTCCGCCAGAGACGGACAGGTGGAGGAGCTGGCCCAATGGCTGGCGCAGTTGGCCCCCCAGCCGGGGGAGGTGCTGGTGACCTCTGCCCGACAGGCGCGGCTGCTGGATACGGCTGCTGACGCGCTGGAGGATGCGCTGGCTTCGGCCCGGACGGGCATGACGGCGGACGCCTTTTTGCTGGACGCCGAGCGGGCGGTGAACACGCTGGGTCAGATCACCGGCGAGACCGCAGATGCCGACCTGGCCCACGAGATCTTCAGTCGTTTCTGTGTGGGAAAATAATCAAACGGGAGGGTTTTGAATATGCACGCACCGAAAAGCAACACCTTTGCCTATGTCTGCTGTCTGCTGCTGGGCGTAGTTTTTATCGTGCTGGCCCTGCGCGGGCGGTTTTCCGAGCCGCTGGCCAACATCATTCTTGGAATTATCGGGGCGGCCATGGTGGTGGGCTATGCCATCGTCATTCGCCGACATTTGAAGCAGAAGAAGTAAGGAGAGCGGTAATATGAGCAAAAATTACCATCTGGACGACAAAAAGCCCGGACGTGAGAACATTCCCTTTGTGTGGAAATACTATGTGCTGGCCTTTGCCGGACTGGGGCTGGTGTGGCTGAGCCAGAAGGTCCCGGGTGTGCTGTCCACCGTCTGTGTGACGGTGGGGGCGGTGTGCTTTCTGGCCGGCGTGCTGCTGACGCTGTATTGGGATCGCAAGCG
>CAZDUQ010000185.1:0-2790 GCA_964508665.1 uncultured Oscillospiraceae bacterium
AAACTAACAACTTTTTTCCTTTTTACAGTCTCACATCATTGACAAACCTACACATCACAGGCAGTTTTGGCGGCAGTTATTCACCGCAAAAATACAGATTCATATCCACCGCCGTATCAATGCCGTCGATCCGCCCGCTTCCCGTGTACTGCCAGATATCCACCCGATAAGGCCACGTAAATGCGTCCCGATACAGAGCCATCCAAAAGCCGTAGCCCTGCACCTGCATGGCCTGCAGATCCCACAAGCGCGCGGCGATATCCGCGTTGAAATAGATCATCGGCTCGTAGCCCGCCTGACGGATGACCTCACAAAACGCGATGGCGCAGGTGTTGAGGGTTTCGCTATCCATATGCGCCGTTCGGCTGTTTTCCTCATAATCCTCCCAGTCGAAAACCACGGGCAAATCCAACGCTCTGCCGTCCAGCACCGTCAAAAGATACTGCGCCTCCTGCCGTGCCTCCGCCTCGGAGGTCGCCTGAGAATAGAAATACACCCCCACCTGCAGTCCTGCCGCCCGTGCGCCGACATAGTTTTCCTCCCACATGGGATCTGTGTACAGCACGCCGTCGTACACGCCCCGATAGCCCAGACGGATCATGGCAAAATCCACGCCGCTGTCGGCCACCTGTTGCCAGCGGATCGTTCCCTGATAGTACGACACATCCACCCCCAGCAGGCTCTGCCCCCGCAGGCAGGTCATTCTGCCGTCTTCGTATGTATAATCCTCCGCCGAATAGGGATTGGGAATCAGTGCACACGGGGTGCCGTCTCGGGGCGCCTTCTCCGACAGCCAAAACGCGCCGAGGACGATCAGGATCGCGCCCAATCCGATGAGCAACAAGGCCACCGTCGGAACGCCCGATAGCTTTTTCTGTTTTGTGATCATGGGCGTTTCTCCTTTTTTGAACGCGGGCGGCGCACTTTCGGGCTTGACATTCCCCGCCAAAGATGGTATCATGCTCAGGTAATTTCACAGGACAGTTCGTGACCATCCTGTCCGTAAACAAAACTAGGGACAAACGATGGGCGCATTGCGTCCATTTTTTCCTTGTGTAAGGAGCAAATTATGCGTAAAAAAACGCGCCATCTCGTCCACGGTGCGGTCATTGCCGCGCTGTATGTTGTGCTGACCCACCTTCAAAACATCATTTTCCCGGACTCTGCCAATCTGGCGATCCAGTTTCGGGCTTCGGAAGCCCTTTGTGTTCTGGCATTTTTCACCCCGGCAGCCATTCCCGGACTGACCATTGGCTGTTTCCTGTTCAACCTGACCAGTGGTGCGGCATTGCCGCTGGATTTTCTGGTGGGCAGTATCGCTACCGCAGGTGCGGCTATGACTATGTGGAAAATCCGTGGTTTCACAGTCAAAGGCTATCCCCTTTTGGGTATGCTGATGCCGGCGGTTTGGAACGCCGTTTTGGTGGGCAAGGAATTGTCCGTTTATATTGGCGGTGGTTTCTTTATCAACGCAGTTTGTGTCGCCGTCGGCGAATTGGCCGTCCTGCTCAGCCTCGGAACACTCACCTACTACGCCGTCAAAAAGCACCGTCAGCACCTGATGCTGTAACATCCATGCCGCTGTTCAGCGTTAGCTCTTCTTCCGTGACGGGATGGCAAAATTTCAGACTATACGCACAAAGCGCCTGTGTCGTCAGTCCCATACGTTCCGACAGTTCGCGTGAAGCGTCGCTGCAGTACTGCGGATCGCCCAAAATCGGGAAGCCCATATAGGCACAATGCACCCGTAGTTGGTGGGTTCGCCCGGTAATGGGACGCAGCTCCAGTTTGGAGTAACCAGCCCCATGTTCTATCACCCGATATTCCGTCACAGAGGGCTTCCCCTGCTCCCCCACAAATCGCAACAGGCTGGGCGCAGGGTAACGATCAATGGGTGCATTGATCACGCCGCTGTCATTTTCCGGTCTGCCAAATACCAATGCGTGATAGGTTTTCTGCACTTTTGTATTTTGAAGCAAGGCATGGATATGGGCATTTTTTGCCAGCAACACGATACCGAAGGTATCCCGATCCAATCTTGTTACCGGGTGGAAGGCACACTTCTGCCCGGTTTTTTCATAATAACCGGCCACGAAATTGGCCAGTGTCCCCTCATTTTTTACTCTGGACGGGTGAATGAGCATTCCGGCCGGCTTGTCCACTGCCAGAATATGCGCATCCTCATAAATGATCGTCAAATCGCCGTCCTCAGCCGGATACTGCACCTGTGGCGCATCCATTAAGACGGTGATCTCATCCCCCGGCGCTACCCGAAAGTCCGTGTGCTCCGGTTTGCCGTTGACAAGCAGTTTTTCCTGCCATTTCAGCCGATTGACAAGCCCCGATGACATGGCCATCTCCTCCCTCAAAAACGAGGACAATCGACCTGCCCGTGTTGCAGTATGTTTCAGCTCCATCGCACCCTCTCCTTGCAAAAAAGCCAGTTGCATATGCAACTGGCTTTTATTGTGTCTTAGTTCAGAGCAGCCTTAGCCTTCTCAACGACAGCAGCGAAAGCAGCAGCGTCGTGAATAGCCATCTCGGACAGGCTCTTACGGTTCATCTCGATACCGGCCTTCTTCAGACCGTTCATGAACTTGGAGTAGTTCAGACCGTAGGGAGCGACAGCAGCGGAGATACGAGTGATCCACAGTCTGCGGAAGTCGCGCTTCTTCATCTTACGGCCAGCGAAAGCATAGTTGCCGGACTTCATAACGGCCTGCTTGGCCATCTTAAAGTGCTTGGACTTGGAACCCCAGTAGCCCTTAGCCAGCTTCAGGGTAGCGTTTC
>CAZDUQ010000186.1:0-2765 GCA_964508665.1 uncultured Oscillospiraceae bacterium
CAGATAGTGGTTGCCTTCGTCCACCTGCATGGTATAACCAAGGGCACCGGAAGTTAGGCAGGTGTTCATAAAACAGGTTTAGACCAAAATTACGAAATGAGCATCTGTCAACAGGGTTGGAAAACCACGAGGAGCATTCAGACAAAGAATGCTCCTCGTGGTTTTATTCTACCCTTTTGGATGTATATTGTAGTTTCTCAATATCGTATACACTTGTTGATACACACTCAAACAGATCTGGATTGAAAATCGCAAGATTATATCCACCCGGATTAGTTGTGCTATTATACTCTATCCCATCATATTCTTGCTTGCCATTGTGTTCGATACTCTTGATAAAATCGACAATATATTGTGTGGGAACATAGTCTAATGTGCTGTCGCTTCTGCGTAGCGATTTACTCATTTCTGTGTTCAGTTTTTCAAGGTATTGCTTGTTAATTGCATGGTCAAGATAATCGAGTCCTTCAACAAATGGGCTAATTTCCGTTATAGCTCGAAGATCCACCACAGTGATATCTTGCTTCAATCGAAATGTACCAACGCACACAAAATCAAAAACGCCAGCACGCACTTCATGCAAAGTAGTGTCAATATCGCTTGCTACATAAAGGCAGGTAATTCCTCTGGCATTAGCTCTACCTTCTGAGCTTTTTCCAGCAGGAGGTGCCGACATTTCATTTGTTGGATATCCGTTTCGTTCGGAAATTCTTGCACGATAAAATAAATCCCCTGCCTTATAAGTTTTGCGGATAAACGAACAATACTTTTCCAAGATTTCAAAATTGATCAACTTCGAATGATATCTGTTTTTTGTTTTAATTTCCGTTACAAAAGAATCCCAATCACTATTCTTTAGCAACGCATGATCATTCAGATATATGCTATCATACAATTCTGGGATGCCAACAGTTCCATCAAACAGTTGAGGGACATTTGCATAGACTTCGCTACAGATTGATGTTAACATCTCGTAAATCCGAATTCTTGGAATGTCAGCAAAAATATTCCACCGTTCTTTCAGATCATCGATTAAAGATCTGGTTTCGGCTCTTGGATAGGTATCTGGAAGCACCGCAGAAAGAGTGTAAATATTTAATAACTCCTCGAAGTAGGGTGTTAATTCGCTTTGCATACTCGTGTCATACAAGTGTGCTTCTTTATGATTGCAAACAGGACATAATCCGACATTCGATGCAGATATAGCACAAATAATTGACGCAATCTCCTTGTCATTAAAACAATGCTCACAAAAAATCATTTTGCTACCCCATCCAAATATTTGCTCATCAGTTCAAGATGGTGCATAATCGAGTACTTTTTCACAACACCTAATCCTGGATAGCTCTTGTTGTGATAGGCTGCTTCAAACTCATGGATACCTGTGGTATCCAATTTCATGATCTTATTCCACTCTACTAATTTTTCAACAGCTTCCGCAAATTTTCTTGCTGGGTCGGAGATGTCGTCATTAGAGTCGGAAACAAAGTGCGCAATTCTTAAAATATTCTTCTCGTCAAAATACACAATGTGAATTGCCACTGCATACGGCGCAAAGCCTGTCTCACTGTATTCCTCTCCCACAACAGAATAATCAGAGAAACCTTTGTATCCATCATCTGCATAATACAAGTGGTCAGATGAAAAAAATTCGGTCTCTATATCTGAGTAATCAATATTTCTTGTTTGCTTCGGAAAATGATCTTCACACATAACACGGTTAGCGCGAATTCTTCTTCTAAAATCACCTTTGTCGGGGATCACATTATACAAAGGGGAGTTGTCTCCAATCACTTCCTCATAGTTTCCAACATATTCCGGGTTGTTGCAAATCAAAAGAAGCGAATCGATTGAAATTCCTTTTTTTTCAGCAATTTCAACGAGAGCAGATAACTTTGGTGTCACATAAAAAGAAGAAATGACATTTGTATCTTTGAACTGTTCACGGGCTTGTTCGCAAATTTTAGCGTTACTATCCTTCTTTGAATCCTTAACCCAAGAACCTACTTGTGGATTACGAATAATAGCAATGGATTTTTCAGCTTTTATAAAAGAATCAACCGTTTTCGTATAAGTTGACGATACCTTTACCGGCTCTACAATAGGAATTATCTTATCGCTAAGGATGTTTTTATTAATACACTCACGGAGAGCCAAAAGTTCAAATTGGCGACCTCGAAAAATTGGAAAGTACATATTATCCTCCTATGTGCTTAAAAAGCGATATAATTTTGCGTAGTCACTTTTTTTGTAATTTGAAAAATAAACTAAAAACTTCAATTCATACGGTACCTTTGAGTATTCGACGATGTCAATTTTAGCTCTTAATTTCAAGGCTTGGACAAACATTTGATAGGCTACATCTGTCGGCAATGACTCGAACATTGCTTGGCATGCTCTATAGTATTCAAATTGCGATACCTCTGGCAGAAAACCGAAAAACTTAAGTAAAATTTGCTCATATTCATTTTTGCGCAAAATCTTAAACATAATTGGTTTTGAAAGCATTTCGCTATACTCAATTGGTTCCTTGCGCACACTCAATGTTCCTTTTTTTGTAAGCAAGCAGATTCCTGCTGGAGAATTATGCAGTCTTCGCTGTACCTCATTGAAATTATTTTCTGATGTAACAACAACTACTCTTGAAAAAGCTCTATAATAATCTTCAATTTGACCGTCAAGACGGTCAAAATTATCTAATGCCGTTTTAATTTCGTATACAACAGCTTTTCCGTTTATCAAAATGAAGTCAGCTTTGGAGTTTC
>CAZDUQ010000187.1:0-2763 GCA_964508665.1 uncultured Oscillospiraceae bacterium
TGCCCACGCGCTCACGGTGCACAGAGACAGGGCTACCGTCAGCATCAGGAGCAGGGCAAGGGTCTTTTTCCCAAACTTCAGTTTCACAATAAAACCTCCTTCATTTTTTCGCGGATAGGATCTGCATTCTATGCAACCATCCTACCACATCAGGGACAAAAATGCTATCTTTTTTTCTGCTTTATTTATGAAAAATTTCTTAAGCTGCGCTGCTGTACCGCGCCTGCACCCGCTCCAGCCAGTGGGATCTGTTGTAATACCACAAAAAGCAGGCCGTGCTCACCGCCCAGGTCATGGGATAGGCGGCGTATACAAGACTGATGTTATGGAACAGATTGGTAATGACGGTGATATAGGTCACACGCAGCACGCACCACGCGCCCAGCATGATATACATGGGCACCTTGGAGTATCCCGCGCCGCGGCAGACGGCGGCGATGCCGTGGGAGCAGGCAAGCAGCAGATAGAAGGGGGTGCAGATGTGGGCCCGCAGCACGCCGGAGGCAACGGCCTCGGCCGATTTGCCGAACAGGCCGATGAGGGGCTCGGCAAAGATGAAGAAGATCACGCCGATGATGGCCGCACAGCCGCAGGAGAACATGACGGAGAACTTTGCCCCCTGCTTCACCCGGTCAAACTGCCGCGCGCCGATATTCTGGCTGATGAAGGTGGTGCAGGCCGAGCCGAAGGCATTGACGGGGATGAAGGCGAAGCCCTCCAGCTTGACGAAGGCGCCGTTGCCAGCCATGGCCGCCGCGCCGAAGACATTGACGCTGGACTGCACCATCACGTTGGCAAAGGCGATGACCGAGTTCTGCACGCCGGAGGGAACGCCGATGCGCAGCATCTCCTTCAGCAGGGGGCGATCCAGACACAGCCCGCGCAGGGTGACCCGGTAGTCGCCCTCCGCCCGGGACAGACGGAAAAAGGCCAGAAAGGCGCTGAGGGCCTGGGCGATGACGGTGGCCAGGGCGGCACCCCGGACGCCCATGTTCAGCGGGCCGACGAACAGAAGATCCAGCACCACATTGGTGAGGGAGGAGATGATGAGGTAATACAGCGGACGCCTGCTGTCGCCGATGGCCTGAAAGATGCCCACGGCGCTGTTATACAGCACCACGAACAGGATGCCAAGGAAATAAATGCCCAGATAATCCACCGCGTCGCCCATGACCTCGGCGGGGGTGTCCATGAGCCGCAGCATCAGGGGAGAGCCAAAGTAGCCCAGCAGGGTCAGGAATACGCCGGAGAGCAGGGTGCCCAGCACGGCGGTGCCCACGGCGCGGCGCACCTGGGGGCCGTCTTTGGCGCCGAAGCAGCGGGCGATGACCACGCCAACGCCGCCGTAAACGCCGCCGAAAAAGCCCACGATGAGGAAGATCAGGGAGCCGGTGGAGGTGACGGCGGCCAGGGCGTTTTCGCCGCACAGATTGCCCACCACCAGAGCGTCCACCATGTTATAAAGCTGCTGAAAGATCTGCCCCAGAAACAGGGGCAGGGCAAACCGGAGCAGGCCGGTCTTGATATCGCCCTCCAGCAGGCTGACAGGTTGCTTGGACATAAGGAAGACCTCCGAAAGGAAAACAGGATTTCAGGATTTTCAAAAAGAACGGTCAACGGTACGGACGCCGGGAAAAGGACGGAAGCCTCTCAGAAAATCTGAGAGGCTTTTGCTTTGGGTCACTTGTTCAGCAGGCCGTTGAGCAGATCGTCCAGGAAGGGGGCGTGCACCGTCTCGATGCGCCCGGCATCCACGGCGGCGGTGATGGCGGGATCCACCGGGATCTTTGCCAGGAAGGGGATGGCGTATTTCTGGGCGGTCTCCTGCACGCGGCTGGGGCCATAGATCTGATGCTGCCCGCCGCAGTCGGGACACTGGAAGTAGCTCATGTTCTCCACGATGCCCAGCACGGGGACATTCATCAGCCTGGCCATCTTGACGGCCTTTTCCACGATCATGCCCACCAGCTCCTGCGGGGTGGTGACGATGATGATGCCCTCGATGGGCAGGGACTGGAAGACCGTCAGGGGCACGTCGCCCGTTCCGGGAGGCATGTCCACATACATGAAGTCCACATCCTCCCACAAAACCTCGCTCCAGAACTGCTTGACCGCCCCGGCGATCACCGGGCCGCGCCACACCACCGGGTCGGATTCGTTTTCCAGCAGCAGGTTGACGCTCATCATTTGCAGGCCGGATTTGGACACTGCGGGCAGGATGCCCCCCTCGCAGCCCTGAGCATGGCCGTGAACGCCGAAGGACTGGGGGATGGAGGGGCCGGTGACGTCGGCATCCAGAATGGCGGTCTGATAGCCCCGCAGCTGGGTCTGAGCGGCCAGCAGAGAGGTCACCAGAGATTTGCCCACGCCGCCCTTGCCGCTGACGACGGCATAGACGTGCTTGACGGAAGCGCCCTCAGCCAGCGGGGCCCGCAGATCCTGAGGCTCCTGACGGCTGGCGCAGCTTTCGCCGCAGGTGGAACAATCGTGGGTACAGTTTTCAGTACTCATAAGAAAACACGCTCCTTTGTTACATGGAAAATTTTCATACAAAATCAGTATAGCATACTTTTCTCAAAAAAGCCACCCCCGACGGGCGGGAGAACGCCTTGCATTTTTTGCCTTTGTGTGGTACACTGGTTCCCGTAGCGCCACGGTCGTGTCGGTGTGGCGGAATTGGCAGACGCAGCAGACTTAAAATCTGCCGATGGAAACATCGTACCGGTTCGATCCCGGTCACCGGCACCAGCCCGCCCCGGGAAA
>CAZDUQ010000188.1:0-2755 GCA_964508665.1 uncultured Oscillospiraceae bacterium
CCCGCGCCGCTCACCGGATCGGCCACCAGACCGCTCTGCCACTTGGCCGGGATGCCCGCGCAGCGGCACAGGGTGATAAAGGCCAGCGCCTGCACGCCGCAGTCGCCCCGCAGGGTGCGCAGACAGGTGTCGGGAATGGCGGTCTCCACAAAATAATCGGGCATGAAGCTGTATTTTACCCGGGTGGTGATGTAATCGTAAATGGCCCGGGCCTTGCTCACCGGGTCGCTGAGTCCATCGGTCAGCTCGGCGCACAGCGCCTTGATATAGGGGGTGAAGACGATGTGAGGCGCCAGCTCGCCGGTAAAGAACTCCGGCTGTACCGCATCTGCCTGAATCTTGCCGGGATCCACATAGGGCGCGGTGTGCTTGTAGGAGTACTCCACCCAGAAGGGATGGTTCTCCTCCATCTTTTCCTCCCAATGGATGGTGCAGGTGTCGGCATCCCCGGCACAGATGGCGGTGGGCTCACCGTAGCAGTCCATGATCTCCATCTCGCTCTGCTGGATGCAGTCGGCGGGCAGGGGGATGAACACCCGGTAGGTCTCACCGGGGACAAAGGCCTCCGGCTTGATCTCCAGCGTGTGGCGGATGCGGATGCGGGCGCTCATGCTGCCCTTTTCCCGCATGATGGAAATGGCCCGCTCCAGCCGGTCGGTGCGATCCACCACCTCGTGGCTCACCTGAGTGGGGTCGATCTCCTTTTTGGGCAGACGGGCGGCGATCTCCGGCTCCTTGCACAGGGTGCCGAAGAAGGAGCCCACCAGCTTTTCCTCCCCCTCCACAAAGCGCCAGGTCACCCGACCGGCGTCCATATAGGCTTCCAGCTCGGCCATGGTAAAGTCGGGGATGTCCTCCTGCACGCGCTTCAGTCCCTCCGCCTTGCTCCAGGGGAACTGGGCGGGCAGCCGCACCATGATCTCCCGCTGGGCCTCCAGATTTTCCTGCATGCACCGGGGGGTGGCGGGGTCGGCCAGCACCTTGTCCACGATGGCGATGGCCCGGGTGAAGTACCCGGCCTCCTTCAGCTGCTGCACCTGCTGGGGCAGGCCGATGCCGGTCTGCCGGAAGAAATGATTCTGATTCATGGAAAAATGACCTCCTGTATGGGTGATTGTGTCTTGTCAAAAAATCCTGGGGCGTGGTATACTCAAAAAAACGGAAAAAGGGAGGCGGCGCCTGTGAGCAAACAGACGACCCTGTGCTACATCCGGCGGGAGGACAGCTACCTGATGCTCCACCGGGTGAAAAAGGAGCAGGACGAGAACCGGGACAAATGGATCGGCGTGGGCGGCAAGTTCGAGGAAGGGGAGAGCCCGGAGGATTGCGTCCTGCGGGAGACGCTGGAGGAGACCGGCCTGACCCTCACCGATTACCGCTACCGGGGACTGGTGACCTTTGTCTCCGATGTGTGGCCCTGCGAATATATGCACCTGTTCACCGCCACCGGCTTTACCGGTCAGGTGAAGGAGTGCGACGAGGGCGTGCTGGAATGGCTGCCCATCCGGCAGCTCTACGCTCTGCCCATGTGGGCGGGGGATCGGATCTTTCTGGAGCTGCTGGAGCGGGACGCGCCCTTCTTTTCCCTCAAGCTGGTCTATCAGGGCGAGACTCTGAAGCAGGCCGTGCTGGACGGCAGACAGCTGCCGCTGTAAGCCGTTTCCCTCCGGTCAGTCAAAGCAGAAATGCAGACCCTGCCTGAGCGCCTCGTTGAAAAAGGCCCAGTTGTGTACCCGGTCAGGGATCTCCCGTCCCTCCACCTGCCAGCCCAGCCGGGCCATCTGCCGGGGGAAGCGTCGGTTGGTGTCCACGAAAATGTCGCCGTCGCCCCAGACGGTCATCAGCCGGGGCTTTTTGGGGGCGGAGGCGTTCTTTTCGGCCAGCGACAGCACATCCCAGTCGGGATCCCAGCCGCCGGCGGGGCCGAACACCGCCTCAAAATCCTTTGCCACCCGGGGGCCGAAGCCCCGGCGGAAGGCGTCGGCATCGCTGCCGTCCCGCCACTGGGGGGTCATGTAGCGCTTCATGTCCAGACAGGCGGGGGAGAAGGCCACGCAGGCGGCGTAATTCCCGGGAAAAGCCAGCGCCGCCTTCAGCGCGCCATAGCCTCCCATGGAGGCCCCCATGATATAGCTGTCCTCCGGCAGGAGGGACACCCGGAACACATCCCGGACGATGCCGGGCAGCTCCTGGGTGAGATAGGTGAAGAATTTCTGCCCGTTGGGCAGATCGGTGTAATAGCTGCGCTGGCCGTCGGGCAGGACGAACAGGCAGTGATAGGTGCGGCACAGATCGGCCAGCATGGTCATGTTGATAAAATCATCCGCCCGGCCCTGTAGGCCGTGGAGCAGATAGCACACCTTCCGGGGCGGCTCCTTGGAAAAATTATTGGCCGCCACAAAGCAGACGGCAGTCTCCATATCCAGCGCGGAAGAATACAGATTTCCCTGAAGGATCATGGTGGGGATGTCCTCCTTTTTACTGTGATCCTGTTCATTATAGCATAAAAAAAGGCCGCTGTCATCTCTGACCGGCCGGAAAGAAAGGGGTTTGCGGATGTATTACGCTTATTTTGTCCGTTGTGCCGACGGCACGCTGTACGGCGGCTATACCGACGATCTGGAAAAGCGTCTGGCGGCCCACAACAGCGGCCACGGCGCAAAATACACCCGTTCCCGCCTGCCGGTGGAGCTGGTGTACTGGGAGGAGTATCCCACCCGGCAGGAGGCCATGTCCCGGGAGTGGCACCTGAAGC
>CAZDUQ010000189.1:0-2715 GCA_964508665.1 uncultured Oscillospiraceae bacterium
ATGAGGACGCCCGCGGCGACCGCTCTCCCGGCGAGTTCTATCAGCTGGATATGGAGATGGCCTTTGCCACTCAGGAGGATGTGTTCGCCATCATCGAGGATGTCTTTCCCCCCATTTTCGCCAAATACGGCACCTACAACATCGCCTCTCAGGCACCCTTTGTCCGCATCCCCTTTAACGAGTCCATGGAGAAGTACGGCTCCGACAAGCCCGACCTGCGCATCGATCTGACCGTGCAGGATGCTACCGAGCTGCTGTCCGGCTGCGGCTTCGGCCCCTTCGAGGGCAATGTGGTCAAGGCCATCGTGGTCACCGACTTCACCGGCACCCGCAAGCAGATCGATGCCCTGTGCAACGAGGTGGAGGTTCAGTCGGGCAACAAGGCCTACTGGTTCCGCTGCGATGAAAACGGTGAGCTGGTGGGAGGCATTGCCAAGTTCGTTCAGCCCATCAGGGAGCAGGTCGTCGCCGCGCTGGGTCTGGAAAAGAACTGCTTCGTGGGTCTGACCTGCGGCAAAAAGCTGGCGGCCCAAAAGACCGCCGGTGTCTTCCGCAGCAAGCTGGGCAACTTCTGCCCCAACCACATGGATCGGGAACGCTACGAGTTCTGCTGGATCGTGGACTTCCCCATGTACGAGATCGGCGAGGAATCCGGCCAGCTGGAATTCTGCCACAATCCCTTCTCCATGCCCTCCGGCGGGCTGGAGGTGCTGGAAAAGGCCCACCGGGGCGAGATCGATCCCCTGACCATCACCGCCGACCAGTACGATCTGGTAGTCAACGGCGTGGAGCTGTCCTCCGGTGCCGTGCGGAACCACGATCCCGAGATCATGATCCGCGCCTTTGAGCTGGTGGGCCTGGGCGAGGAGGATGTGAAGTCCAAGTTCCCCGCCATGTACAACGCCTTCACCTATGGCGCGCCGCCCCACGCGGGCATCGCCCCCGGCATCGACCGTATGGTCATGCTGCTGGCCGCCGAGGATTTCATCCGGGAGATCATCCCCTTCCCCATGAACAAGAATGCCCAGGATGTGATGATGGGCGCGCCCTCTCAGGTCACCGACAAGCAGCTGGAGGAGCTGCACATCAAGATCGACCTGCCTGAGCAGGAATAAGAGGCAGATCGCTCCGCAGGAGGTGGCGTATGCAGGAGGATAAACGGCAGACAGCCCTGCCGCTGTACCGCCGACTTTGATTTTGCGGCCCACATGAACGGAACACGCAAAAAGAGCCCCCTCACACCGTTGAGGGGGCTCCTTTTATGCGCTTGCTTCAGCCGATCAGCTGGGAGACAAAGCCCCACAGCAGCTTGAGACCGTAGAATATGATGACGCAGCCGCAGATGCGGTTGATCCATTGCAGGATCCCCTCGGTCATCTTCCCGCGGAAAACAGACAGCAACGCCGTCAGACCCAGAAACCACAGGCAGGAGGCGCTGGCCGAGCCCAGAATGAACCAGGGCGCCTGGACGGCCGTCAGCGTGGCGCGGAAGGCACCCAGCAGCATGGTGCCGTCGATGATGGCCTGGGGATTGAACCAGGTGACCACGCAGGCCCGGAGGATCACCTGTCCCCAGGGGCGCTGAGTTTCATCCGCGCCGTCCAGACTGGCCCGGGATCGCAGCAGACCCACGCCGATCCAGATCACCACCAGACTGCCCAGCAGCAGGATGACCTTTGCCAGCAGGGGAAAGCGCTCCATCAGAGCGCCGATGCCGAAAAAGCAGGCCAGAGACAGCGTCACATCAAAAAAGATCACGATCAGCGCCGTCAGAAACGCGCGGCTGCGCTTCTGCCGAATGGCGGACTGGATGACAAACAGATTTTGGGCGCCGATGGGGGCCACATAGGCCAGCCCAAGCGTCAGGCCCTGCAAATAAACGGGCATAAAATCTCCTCTTTTCCTCTTTACTCCACTTTTGCTACCTGTTATAATACCAGAAAGGGGAGCGCGGCGCAAGAGCGCAGCTTTTCCCGACTAAGTAAGAAGGAGCGGGCTGCATGAAACGGCATTACGATTGTCCCTGTCTGGAAGACTGCCCCCTGCATTACGCCATGGGGCTCATCGGCGGCAAATGGAAGGTGCAGATCCTGTGCGCGCTGAACTGTGGCGGCCCGCTGCGATACAATGCCCTCAAGCGGCAGGTGGGCGGGGTCTCCAATACGGTGCTGGCCGACGCGCTGCGGGAGCTGGAGCAGGGCGGGCTGGTGGTGCGCACCGAATATCTGGAGGTACCCGTGCGGGTGGAATATGCTATCACGCCGGAGGGTGAGAGCCTCATCCCCATTCTGGAGCAGCTTTCCGACTGGGCAGAGGCGCGGATGAAACGGGAGGAACGCAAATGAAAACAGTAGATATCTATACCGACGGCAGCTGCAGCGGCAACCCCGGCCCCGGCGGCTGGGGCGCGATCCTGATGTACAAGGGATTGGAAAAGGAGCTTTCCGGCGGCGACAGGCACACCACCAACAACAAAATGGAGCTGACGGGGGCCATCCGGGCACTGGAGGCGCTGCGTGAGCCCTGTCAGGTGACGCTGTACACCGACAGCCAGTATCTGGTGAACGCCATCAACCAGAAATGGCTGGTGAACTGGAAAAAGCGGGGCTGGAAGAAGGCCGATAAATCCCCCGTGCTCAATCAGGATCTGTGGGAAGCGCTGGATGAACAGCTTTCCCGCCATCAGGTGACCTTTGTCTGGGTAAAGGGCCACGC
>CAZDUQ010000190.1:0-2696 GCA_964508665.1 uncultured Oscillospiraceae bacterium
GAAACCGGCTGGACTTTTTCCAATCGAAGGCCGCAGGCGGCCGTCCCGGTCAGCACAGCGGCGCACAGCAGCAGCAAAAGCAAGCGCTTTGGGGTCATTCGGTCTCCTCCTCCACCAAAATCCGCGCCATTGTCAGGCTGCGGCACATGGAAAGGATGGCCGACTGGCAGGAGCGCTTTGCGGTATAATGTCTGCTGTACATCAGCAGAGCGCCGTCCGGGCCGCACAGCGTGAAGCTGAAGCCCGAATGGTGGTCGCCGCGAAGCAGATATTTCGGGTACTTATGGACGGGAAAGGCGTGCAGGGTCTGATCCTCTACAGGCGCATTCCGGCAGGCGCGCACCTGCTCGATGCCCCGCAGACAGTCCTCCACCCGGTTGCACGGCCGGGAGGAAGCGATGACCTGGCCGTTGCCGGCCTTCAGGTTGTAACGGTATCCGTTTTTCATGGACTGCACGGTAAAGCATGTCATGGATAAAATCCCTCCTGTTCCCTGATGCAGATACTTGTTTTTATGTACTATAATAACACATTTTTCTCTCCATGAAAAGAGAAGCTTGTGAAATTTTTCATAAAAAATCAGAAAGCCGCGGCAGACGCGGCCCGGTCAGGCAGAGGGGATTTTTCTCTTGCCTTTCCTCCGGATCGGTATATAATAGGAAGCAGAAAAGCGAGGAAAGGGTGGTGCCGGCCATGCTGACATCCGAGACGATCTTACAGGAAGCGAGGGCGCTTTCGCCCTATATGACCTCCATCCGGCGGGACATCCACGCACACCCGGAGCTGGGACGGCAGGAGCACCGCACCCAGACGCTGGTGCTGCGGGAGCTGGAGGCGATGGGCATCGAGGCCCGCAAGTGTGCCGACACCGGCGTGGTGGGGCTGATCCGGGGCGGCAGACCGGGAAGAACCATCGGCCTGCGGGCCGACATGGATGCCCTGCCCATTCAGGAAGAGACCGGCCTGCCCTTCGCCTCACAAAACGAGGGCGTGATGCACGCCTGTGGGCACGATCTGCACACCGCCTCCCTGCTGGGGGCGGCCAGGCTACTGAATGCCCACCGGCAGGAGCTTTGCGGCAATGTGAAGCTGTTCTTCCAGCCTGACGAGGAAGGTGACGGCGGCGGCCAGCGGATGGTGGACGAGGGCTGCATGGACGATCCCACGGTGGAGGCCGTCTTTGGCGGACACAACACCACCAGCATCGACGCCGGTGCCTTCGGCCTGAAATATGACGACTGCTACGCCGCCTCCAACGAGTTTCATGTCACGGTGCAGGGCAAGGGCTGCCACGGAGCCTATCCCGCCTCGGGCATCGACCCGGTGGTGGTGGCCTCCCAGATCGTGGTTGCCATCCAGACCCTGTGCTCCCGCCGGGTCTTCGCCACCGACAGCGTGGTGGTGACGGTGGGCTCCTTCCACGCGGGCACCGCCCCCAATATCATCCCGGCGGAAGCCCGGCTGGCGGGCACCATCCGCTCCTTCGGCCCGGAAATGCGGAAAAAGGTCTGCGATATGTTCCGCACCCTGGTGGAGGGCGTGGCCGCCTCCATGGGGGCAGAGGCTGAGGTGGAGATCATTGAAAGCTACCCCGGCGTGGTGAACCATCGGGAATTTTCCGCCCTTGTGGAGCGCTCCATGGCCAGGCTGGTGGGGGAGGATCACATCACCCTCCAGCGCATCCCCAACATGGGCACCGAGGATTTCGGCGCGTTCATGAAGGATCTCACCGTCCCCGGCTGCTACTGCGACTTTGGCTTTGGCGATGGCAAGCAGGCCTGTGTCCATCCGGCCCACGGCTGCTACTATCGAGCCAACGAGGAGGGACTGGCCTATGCTGCCGCCCTGTTTGCCCAGGTGACGGCCGACTTTCTGAACGGAGAACAGGCATGATCGCCATCATCACCGCCATGGAGGTGGAACTGCGGAACATCCTGGCCCGCATGGATGAGCCGCAGCCTGTGGAAAAGCCCGGGCTGTGGGGGTATACCGGTAAACTGGAGGGACACACCGTGCTTGCGGCGGTGTGCGGTGTGGGAAAGGTGTGCGCCGCCCAGTGTACCCAGCAGATCATCAGCGAATACCATCCCGAAGCGGTGCTCCATTCGGGCATTGCCGGGGCGGTAGCCCCCGGACTGGGGCATCTGGATATCGTCATCGCCCGGGAGCTGACCTATCGGGACATGGCGGAAAAGACCAAGCGGAAGTTCCTGCCCTTCGGCGGATGCTATGTGGCCGATCCCCGGCTGGTGACGGCCCTGCGCCGGGCCTGTCCCGAGAGCCTGCTGGGGTGCATCGCCACCGGCGATCTGTTTGTGGAGACCGGCGAGGAAAAGGAACGGCTGCGCCGGGATTTCAACGCCCTGTGCGCCGAGATGGAGGGGGCTGCCGTAGCCCATGTTTGCGCTGTCAACCGGGTGCCCTTCGCCGTGGTACGGTGCATTTCCGATCTGGCTGACGACAATGCCCGGGGAGATTACGACGACTTTGAGCTGCTGGCCGCCCGCAAATCGGCCGACATCCTGTGCGGGGCGCTGGCCCTTTTGGAAAAAGAATTTTGACTTTTTGACAAGCAAAGCCGGGTCGCAGGACCCGGCTTTTTTCATGGGGGGGATCAATTAGAGGGTTCAAATCCCTCATGAATAAAAAAACAGACACACCGTTCGGTGTGTCTGTCTGGCGGAGAAAGAGGGATT
>CAZDUQ010000191.1:0-2683 GCA_964508665.1 uncultured Oscillospiraceae bacterium
TGCTGGAAGGCTTTGCGGAATATTACAGCTTGCAGCTCAGTCAGAATATCCGGCGTGGTATTGCTGAGAGCGCGGAAAAATGCCAGGTCACGGGCGGCAATCGTCCATTGGGCTACAAGACCGGACCTGACAAGCGATTTGTTATTGACGAAGATACCGCACCTACTGTCAAAATGATCTTCACCATGTATGCTGACGGGTACACCATCACAGAGATTGTGAAGAAGCTCAATAAGTTGGGACTACGCACACGGCGTGGTACTCCATTCACGCACAACAGCCTTCACAGTGTCCTGAAAAACGAAAAATACCGTGGCATATACAACGACCACGGCAAGTACATTGTTGACGGCGTTCCACGCATCATAGAGGATGACCTTTTTCAGAAGGTGCAGGAAATGCTGAAGATTAACAAACGCGCCCCGGCTAAAACATGGACAAGGGCTGACTACATTCTTGCTGATAAACTGTTTTGTGGGAAATGCGGCGCTCCGATGTTTGGTGAGTGCGGCACCAGCAAGACCGGTGTTCGGCACAACTACTATATCTGTTCCAACAAGAAACGGTTCCGCACTTGTGACAAGAAAGCCGTTCGGCAAGCCGATATTGAAAATCTTGTAATTCAGGCGGTGCTGGATCTATTGCACGACAGGGAGCTTGTTGATTTCATAGTGGACAGCACATGGCAATACTACCTTGCACAGGATAACAGTCAGGAAGAACTGCGAAATCTTCAGCGGCAGCTTGAACAGACGGAACTTGCTATTAAAAACCTGATCCGTGCGATTGAAGCGGGTATTTTGAGTGAGGAAACAAAGATACGCATGGATGAGCTGACAACGCAGAAAATGGAGCTGAAAGCCTCTATTGCAGACCGTGAGCTTGCCCGTGGATACCATTTGAAGCGCAGCCATATTGCCTATTATCTAACCCAACTCCGTGATGGAAACAGAAACGACAGAGAAGTACAAAGGCGGCTTATACAGACCTTTGTGAACTCTGTGTTTGTCTATGACGATTGCATCAAGCTGACTTTCAACTATAGCAGTGACAATAACACAGTCACGCTGAAAATGCTGGAAGCCGCTGAGAGTGGTGAAGTGTTCGGACGCTGTGCGACTTGCTCCACCAAATGGACATTGGATGAACATCTATTTTTTCAAAGGCGGTTTCGCCGTAGAGGTTCGCGTCTGATGTCAAAACAGAAAATGAGGGTCAAGGTTGTAAAAACCTTGGCTCTCACTTTTTTGTCTTAGGCGTCTTCGGTGTCTTCGCGCTGCTTCAGCCACTCTTCGAATGCCGCCTGGCCTTCCTCACTGTCGTAGTAGGCTCGGATTTCCGAAACCAAATGTCTTGCAAAGGAATCGATGATCTACTGCGGCAGCTCAATGCCAAACTTGTTCCGTTTGGGCATCGGACCCCTCCTTCGAAATTCGGTTTGCCGAGGGTGTCCGGCGTGAGTTAATAAATCTTGCGATCTCTTAGGCTCTTTTATTATAGGGGGTATGTCAAGTTTTTTCAAGAGTTACCCCCGTTACACTGTATCTTAGGAGGAAATGATTATGGAAAAACTTATCAGCTGTGCATTCAATATGGACACCGCCTGCGTGGAGCTTCGCTTCTAAGATGGGAGCATTTGCTCCATTGATACCATCGCCGTGGAGAATGAAATTGCCCGCAATATGTACGAGCGGTCAGAGCTTGATCACCTGATCTACAATGACCCGCCGGCTTATGCGGATTTGATCCTCAACGGCAAGCCGGAAGTGTATCTGAAAACCGTGACGGAGTATAAGCCTTTAGGCTAACTCAAAAATAAACTTAGGCATCCGGTTTGTCATTTTTGCAACATGACATTTTTCTTGTTGACAAATGGATATGTGTCTGTTACAATGTAGTAAACAGCCGAAAGGATTCTTTTTTTACAAGCAAGATGTTATTTCTTTGCCATGACAAGACGAGGTGAGTGAATGAAACTTGGAAATATAGCCGCTGTGCGCAGCGGACTGGTTCTATCAAGAAAGCAAGCGCGAGAAGCCCCGGGAATAAAGTATCCTCTGCTGAATCTGCGATCTATCAACCCGGGTGGCTATATCGATGCGGATCAACTGGATGTGTTCGATGCCTCGGAGTACTTGCCGTTGGACTACTTGTCTCAGGTTGGCGATGTAATTGTTCGCCTATCCGCTCCCTATACCGCAGTCTTAATCGACGAAGCAACAGCGGGCATGGTGGTATCTTCGAATTTCGTGATTATTCGCGCGGATCGAAGAGAACTCCTGCCGGAATACCTGTTCTGGCTGCTGAATACGCCGAAAGTAAAACGCTCCATTTACGAAAACACCTGCAGCAATATGTTAGGCGCGATCAAGGCAAAATACTTTTCTGACTTTGATATCCCCGCTCTGTCCCTTCTGAAGCAACAGAGAATTGCCGATATGAATGCGTTGGCATTAAAAGAAACCATGTTGCTCAGGCGGCTGGCAGAAGCAAAGGAACGCTACTATGGTTTGCTGATTGATCACACCCACAAAGAACTAAAGAGAGGTAAGTAATATGACTACTCGTAACGATATTGAACGCACTCTTTGGAAAGCTTGCGATAGCTTCCGCGGCAAAATCGACAGCTCCCGGTATAAGGACTATATCCTGTCTATGCTGTTTGTCAAATACCTGAGCGACG
>CAZDUQ010000192.1:0-2680 GCA_964508665.1 uncultured Oscillospiraceae bacterium
CGCGCTTGCTGTAGGGGCTCCACTTGCCCCAGGAGAGCCAGCCGCTCCACTGGTCGTACATATCCACATAGGCCCGGGCCTGGATCTCCACCCAGGTGCCCTCGGGAGTGTCGGCGCTCCAGCTGGCCACCATGTACTCAAAGGCGGGGACATCCAGCTCCTGGGAGATCCAGGTGCCGTCGGTCTGGCCCTCGGACAGACGCAGCGCGCCGTCGCCCACCTCGGTGGTGACGGTCAGATTTTCGACGGTGCCCTCGTTCCAGGCGTCAGCGGAGGTGATGCGGAGGAAGTTGTCCGCCTTCACATCGCCCCAGGTGGCTTCAGTCTGGGCAAAGCAGGCGACGCTGAGAGCGGCGCACAGCGCCAGACACAGCGTCAGGCAAAAAAGCTTTTTCAGGTGTTCCATAGATTCCATCCTTTCTTCTATCTCAATTAAACGGGTTCCTGAGAAATGCCCCGCAGAGGATCATTCGGCGGATTCGCCGTTCACCACGCGCTTCAGACCGGCATCGGCGGAGGTCATGTACCAGCAGCCGTCCTGGTGGATCATGCCCATGACCCCCAGAAACTGCTCGGAGCCCGCGCTGCCGGTGAGGGTCATGCGGAACGCCACCATGCGGTAGCGGTCAATGTCGGGATAGGTCTCCTTCATGGTGACCAGATCGGTGGCGGATTCGGCCTGATCGGTGAGGATCTCGACCTCCACCTGGATGTCGTAACCCACCAGAGGGGCCATCTCCATCCGCCAGGTGGTCAACTGGCCAAAGTTGGTGCCGCCCGTGGTGAGGTTGTCGTAATACTCGTCCTGCTCGCTGAGGGGCAGGCAGGCGATCAGGGCGTCCATTCCGCCGCCATCGTCGGAGTATACGGCGGCGTAAAACTGGCGCAGGGTCTCGACCTCGGTGCGTCGGCCCACGCTGCTGTTTACGGCGATCACTACCACCAGCACCACCAGCACCAGAGCGGCGGCCGCCGACAGCAGCATCGTGCGTTTGTTCTTACTCATAACCGGGTTTCCTTCCTTTCAGATAGCCAGGATGGCGGCCTCGGCGGCCTGGGCGCAGGCCCGGGCGCGGGCGTCGGCCTCTGCCAGGGAAGCGCCCTGCATCAGGGCGTAAATTTTGATCTTGGGCTCGGTGCCGGAGGGACGGATCACCAGACGCTCCCCGCTCTCCAGCTCAAAGCACACCACGTCCGAGCCCGAAAGGGCCAGCGGGGCGGCCTGCCCGTCCTCGTGCCGCAGACCGGAGGAATAGTCCAGCCAGCAACGGACGGGGGTGTCCAGAACCTGGATAAAGGGCTTTCTCCGCAGACCGGCCATAATGGCGGCCATGCGCTCCATGCCGTCCTGCCCCGGCAGCATCACGCTGCGGGTCACCTCGCCGTAGCCACCGTAGCGGGCGGCCAGCTCCTCCAGCCCGTCCAGCACGGTCATCCCCCGGCTGCGGTACCAGGCTGCCATCTCGCACAGGAGCAGCGCTGCCACCACGCCGTCCTTGTCCCGGGCGTGGTCGCCGATCATGTAGCCGTAGCTTTCCTCATAGGCCAGCACATACCGGTATATGCCCTCGTCCTCCAGCCGTGAGACCTGCCGGGCCATATACTTGAAGCCGGTGAAGGTGTTGAAGCAGACGCAGCCGTGATCCTTTGCGATGACCTCCGGCAGGGCAGAGGTGACGATGGTCTTGACCAGGGCGGGGTGAGGCGGCAAAAGGCCCTTCTGCCCGCCCACCGTCAGGATGTAATGCAGCAGCAGCGCGCCGGTGCGGTTGCCGGAAACGGGGAGATAGTCGCCGTTTTTGTCCCGCACCACGATGCCCACCCGGTCGGAATCCGGGTCGGTGCCCACGCACAGCTGAGCGTTTTTCTCCTTTGCCAGCGCGATGGCCATGGCGAAGCCGGCAGGCTCCTCCGGATTGGGGCTGGCCACCGTGGGGAAGGTGCCGTCGGGCCGCAGCTGCTCCGGTACGGGATACAGTTGCCGCAGACCGGCCTCCTTCAACACCTGGGGGACGATGAAGCCGCCCACGCCGTGAAAGGCGGTGTAGACGATGCCCAGATCGGGCTGCCCGGCCAGCAGCTCGGGGGCGATGGAGCACTTTTGCACGGCATCGATGTACAGCCGGTCAAAATCCTCCTCCAGCCAGGTGAGGGGGGCGGGGGCGTCGCAGGTCATGCGGGGGGCCAGAGGGTCGATGCCGGTCATCTGCAGGGCCACCCGTTCGGCCATCTCGGTGGGCAGCTGTGCCCCGTCTGACCAGTAGACCTTATAGCCGTTATAGACCTTGGGATTGTGGCTGGCGGTGACGTTGATGCCGGCGGCGGCGCCGAAGTGCCGGACGGCAAAGCTCAGCTGGGGGGTGGGGCGGCACTGGCGGAACAGATAGACCGGAATGCCCATGCAGCGCAGCACATGGGCGGCCTCCTGCGCGAAAAAGGCGGAGTTGATCCGGCAGTCGCAGCAGACGCAGACGCCCTTCTGACCGGTGCCGGCCTCCAGGATCACACGGGCAAAGGCGGTGGTGGCCTGGCGGATGATGTATTCGTTCATCCGGTTCAGGCCCATGCCCATCACGCCCCGCAACCCGGCGGTGCCGAAGGCGAGGGTGCGGTAAAAGCGGTCGTTGATCTCCTCCGGGTCGGAGAGGGCGGCCAGCTCGGCCCGCTGCTCCGGCGTCAG
>CAZDUQ010000193.1:0-2653 GCA_964508665.1 uncultured Oscillospiraceae bacterium
CTGTCCATCAGCGCGGCCATGAGCGGAGAGGCCGAACGGGCGGTGAAGCATCTGGTGGATCTTCGCGGGTGCGAGGCCCATTCCACCGTCATTTTGCCCCAGGTGGATGCCGATATCTACCGCAAGCTGGGCATCAACCTCACCTGCGAGCCCAATTATCAGACTAAGCGGCTGTATCATCGCTGAGAGAAACAACGAAAACCCGGCCCGTGCGTCTGCACGGGCCGGGTTTGAGACTGCAAAAGAGCTGCGGACAGCTGTTATGCCGCCGGGCGAAGGGCGGTCTGCGGGGCGGCGGGCGACGGTGCCGCCGGAGAATGCCGGGCATTCCGGTGCTTCCGCCGGGGCCGGGTGAACATATCCCCCAGCAGGATCATCCCGACGGACAGGCCGCCCAGCATGAACAACAGGGGCAGACCGATATTGCCGCCGTCTGAGGCCATGGCCAGAAGCAGCAGAGCCAGCGCGCCGATCAGCTCCATGCGTTCTCCGTGTTTCTTCATATCCATGCCCTCCTGACGAACGTTTGTTTTGTTCTTGCTTTCAATATAGCACATTTGTTCGATAAATGCAAACATTTGTTCGTAAAAAATTGCACAAGGTTTTCGTTCCTTTTTTGTGCATATTGTGGTAAACTGTAGAAAAACCGGGGCCGCACCGCGGTCGGAAGGAGAATCGTTATGAATACTGCCATTATTACCGGCGCTTCATCGGGCATGGGCCGGGAGTTTGTCCGGCGCACTGCCGCCCGGGGGGATATCGACGAGATTTGGGTCATCGCCCGGCGGGAGGAGCGGCTTCGGTCACTGCAGAAGGAGATCGACCTGCCGCTGCACATCCTGCCGCTGGATCTGCTGAAGCCCGAAAGCTTTGATCGCTTTCAGGCTGAGCTGGAGGAGCGGCGGCCGAGGGTCACCTTTCTGGTGAACGCCAGCGGCTTCGGACGCTTCGGCAGCAATGAACAGATCCCATTGCAGGACGATCTGGATATGATCGATCTGAACTGCAAGGCCATGGTGAACATCACCAAGCGCACCCTGCCCTTTATGCCGGCGGGCAGCCGCATTTTGCAGGTGGACTCTCTTTCGGCCTTTCAGCCGGTGCCCTATCTGGGCATCTATGCCGCCAGCAAGGCCTTCGTCCTCAGCTATGCCCGCAGCCTGAACGCCGAGCTGCGGCAGCGGGACATCCATGTGACGGCCTTTTGCCCAGGCTGGGTGAAGACCGACTTCTTTGTGGGCGCGGAGCGGACATCAAAGGACGCCGTCACCTATTTCAACAAGCTGTTCACCCCGCAGGAGGTGGTGGCCGCCGCCATGAAAGCATCCCGAAAGGGAAAAGAGGTCTGCGTCCCCGGCTGGAGCATCCGGCTGCAGGTGCTTGCCACCAAGCTGCTGCCCCACAGCCTGGTGATGAAGATCTGGCTGAAGCAGCAGAAGCATTGAGGGCTTTACCGTCTTTTTGCGAAAAATTGAAAAAACGGCTTGACAAACAGAGAAGATGCGTGTAATATCTTAATGTTATCCTTGCCTGTTTATGGGAACAGGCCAAATGTCCAAAAGGAGGTGCAAAGAAAATGCCCAAAACCACCGGTAAGTATGAGACGATCTTCATCGTCAACGCTACCCTGACCGAGGAGGCCATCAAGGGCCTGGTGGAGAAGTTCACCACGCTGATCGCCGACAACGGCGAGATCGTCAAGGTCGAGGAGTGGGGCAAGCGCCGCATGGCTTATGCCATCGACGATATGCCCGAGGGTTACTACACCCTGGTCGAGTTTGACTGCAAGCCCGACTTCCCCGCTGAGCTGGATCGTATCTACAAGATCACGGACGGTATCATCCGCTCCATCATCGTCGCGAAGGACAAGGAATAAGAGGGAGGTACAGCCATGCTGAACAAAGCCGTCCTCATGGGCCGCCTGGTGGCGGATCCTGAGCTTCGCCGAACCCAGAATAACAATTCTGTCACATCCTTTACCCTTGCCGTTAACCGCAGCTTTGCCCGTCAGGGCGAGCAGCCACAGACCGACTTTATCGATATTGTCGCCTGGGGCAAGACTGCTGAGTTTGTCAGCCGGTATTTCGTCAAGGGCCAGCTCGTTGCCGTCTGCGGACGCATCCAGACCCGTAACTGGGAGGACAAGCAGGGCAACAAGCGCAAATCTGTGGAAGTCGTTGCTGATGAAGTACATTTTGCCGAGTCCAAGCGGGACGGCCAGCCCAGGAGCGAAGCGCCCCGGGGCGGGGATTTTGATCCCATGGCCGGTCTGGGCGGAAACGCCTTTGCCGCGCTGCCCGGCGATGATAACGACCTTCCCTTCTAACCTTTTCAGAAGGAGGATACGATTATGGAAAGAGAAAACAGACCCGAGCGTCCCGCCCGCGACAATCGTCGTCGTCGGAAGGTTTGCCAGTTCTGCGTGGATAAAGTCGCTTACATCGACTTCAAGGATACCGCCAAGCTGCGGAAGTACACTTCCGACCGCGGCAAGATCCTGCCCCGCCGTATGACCGGCACCTGCGCCATGCATCAGCGTCAGCTGACCGTGGCCATCAAGCGTGCCCGTCACATCGCTCTGCTGCCCTATACCGCAGACTGATAACCGATGAAAGAGCCACTCCTTCAGGCCGCCTGAAGGAGTGGCTTTTTG
>CAZDUQ010000194.1:0-2634 GCA_964508665.1 uncultured Oscillospiraceae bacterium
TGTCCTCCTCCTCGCCGATGGGCGTTTCGAGGGAGACGGGCTCCTGCGCGATCTTCAGGATCTCGCGCACCTTGTCCACGGGCATTCCCATCTCATCGGAGATCTCCTCGGGGGAGGGGTCGTGGCCGAGGGACTGGAGAAGCTGGCGCGAGACGCGGATGACCTTGTTGATCGTCTCGACCATGTGGACGGGGATGCGGATGGTGCGCGCCTGATCCGCGATGGCGCGGGTGATGGCCTGCCGGATCCACCAGGTGGCATAGGTGGAGAACTTGTAGCCCTTGGTGTAGTCAAACTTCTCCACCGCCTTGATCAGGCCCAGATTGCCCTCCTGGATCAGATCGAGAAACTGCATTCCCCGGCCCACATAGCGCTTGGCGATGGACACCACCAGCCGCAGGTTGGCCTCTGCCAGACGCTTTTTGGCCTGCTCGTCGCCCTCCAGCATCCGCTTGGCCAGCTCGATCTCCTCGTCGGGAGACAGCAGATCCACCTTGCCGATTTCCTTCAGGTACATCCGCACCGGGTCGTCGATGGCCAGACCGTCCATCACGATGGCCTCGTTGATCTCCTCCTCGGTGACCTCCTCCACGTCAGCCAGCGACTCCTCCCGGATGTCGTCCTCCAGCGCGTCCTCCTCCACCGCGATCTCCACGCCCATCTTTTCCAGCGCGGCATAGAACTTGTCCTGCTGATCGGCGTCCAGCTCCAGCGCGTCGATGGTGTGATTAATTTCCTTCATGGTGATCTTGCCGTTTTTCTTTCCGAATTCCAGCAGATCATGCAACACCTGCTGCTTGTTCACCGTTTTGTTTTCCTGCTCTGCCATGTGGCGTTCCTCCTTTATCCCTGCTTGCGCCGGATGGCCTCGCGGAGGAGCTCCGCGTCGTCAGCCGATGCGTTTCGTTTCTGATATTCGTACCGTATGGTGCCGATGATCTCCCGCAGCTGATCCTTTTGCAGCCGTGGGCCCACCGTTTTTGCCAGAATGCCGGCCAGCTGCCGCCGCTCGGCCTCCTCCAGCCGATCCATGCAGTAGACCGGGTCGGGCTCCAGCCCCTGATCCACCCGCTCCAGCGCCAGCCGATAGATCTTCGCCAGAAAGGGCGAGGACAGCTGCTCCGGATCCAGCCGCACCTGGGCGAACTCGGTGAGCTCCCGATCCCCCAGAATGGCGGCGATCAGCTGCTCCTCAGCCACCGCCGAGCGCAGGTCGGTATAGCGCAGACTCCATTCCTTGGGCTGGATACGCCGTTCGGGCTGCCGCGCCTCCCGCTCGGTCTGCTTTTGCCTTTGCCGCGCCGCCAGCCTGCGCTGGCGCTCCACATCGGTGCGGATGGCATCGGCGGGCAGTCCGGACTCCCGCGCCGCCGTCAGCAGATACAGCTCCCGCTCGGCGGCGGAGGTGACCCCCGCGATATAGGCGGCGGCCTCCTTCACATAGGCCAGGCGCTGAGCGCCATCGTCCAGCGCGGCATATTTCTTCCGGATCTCCCCCATGCGGTATTCCCCATCGCTCTGGGGCCTGTCCAGCAGCTGGCGGAAGGCCTCTGCCCCGTTCTGGCGGATGAAGTCGTCCGGATCCACCTTCTGCGGGCGGCCCTTGCTGTCATACAGCACGCGCCCCTGCCCGTCCCGCCGGGGAGGCAGACGCAGCACCCGCACCTCCAGCCCGTTCTGCCGCAGAATGTCGATGGCCTTTTCGGTGGCCTTCTGCCCGGCGGCGTCGGCATCGTAGCAGATGACCACCTGTTTGGTGTATTTCCCCAGCAGCCGGGCCTGCTCGGCGGTAAAGGCCGTCCCGCAGGAGGCCACCGCGCTGTCGAAGCCCGCCTGATGCAGGGCGATGACATCGATGTTGCCCTCGCACAGGATGAACCGGTCGGCTCTGGTCTTTTTGGCCAGATTCATGGCGTAAAGCGTGCGGGATTTGCTGTAAACCGGCGTGTCCGAGCTGTTGATGTACTTCCGCCCGTCGCCGTCTCCATGGATGACCCGGCCGCCGAAGGCCACCACATCCCCCCGGATGTCGATGATGGGGAACATCACCCGGCCCCGGAAGAAGGGATACAGCCGCCCGTTTCTGGTGCGTCCGGCCAGACGGGCGCTCTCCAGCTCGCTGTCGGAAAAGCCCTTCTGCCGCATGGCCCGGAGGAAGCTGTCCCAGTCATCGGGGGCCCAGCCCAGACCGAAGCGGATGACCGTCTGGGGGGTCATACCCCGCTTTTGCAGCAGGTATTGCAGGGCCTCCCGTCCCTGCTCGCCCCGCAGGGTCTCGTGGAAATACCGGGCGGCCTCCCTGTTCAGCGCCAGCAGACGCTGCCGTTGGGTGCGGCTGCGGCCGCCGTCCTCCTCCGCAGGCAGCTCCATGCCGTTCATCTCGGCCAGCTTGCGCACCGCGTCGATATAGGGCAGGTTCTCGATCTTCATCAAAAAGTGGAGGGCGCTGCCGCCCTCGCCGCAGCCGAAGCACTTGAAGAACTGCTTGTCCTGACTCACCGAAAAGGAGGGGGTCTTTTCATGATGGAAGGGACAGCAGGCCCAGTAATTGGCGCCCTTGCGCTTGAGGGGCACATAGCGGTTCACCAGATCCACGATATCGGTCCGGGCGAGGAGCTCGTCCAGAAACTGCTG
>CAZDUQ010000195.1:0-2623 GCA_964508665.1 uncultured Oscillospiraceae bacterium
GGGCGGCCTTTGGGGGACACGAATTATTCTTCGCTTTTGGCGGCGGGCTTTTTGCCCCGATAGGGACGGTGCCGGCGGCTGCCGCCGGACTTCTTCGCCCCGCCCTGCCGGCTCTCACCGGCGGGGGCCATGCCCTCGGGGGCCACGATCACCTTGCGGTTGGGCTCGGTGCCCACCGAATAGGTGGTGATGCCCTCCACCTCCTGCAGGGTGGCGTGGATGGTGCGGCGCTCGTGGGGATTCATGGGCTCCAGCCCCACGGGCTTGTGATACTTCAGCGCCTTCTGGGCGGTCTTGTGGGCCAGAGCCGCCAGGCTCTCCTCCCGCTTGGCGCGGTAGTTCTCGGTGTCCACGGTGACTCTCCAGCGGTCATCCTCCAGCCGGTTGGTGACGATGTTCACCAGGTACTGGATGGCATCCAGGGTGTCGCCGTGATGGCCGATGACGGCGTTCATATTCTCGCCGGTCAGGGTCAGCTCGATGGTGCGCTCCTCGGTGTTCTCACTGGCCTGAATGTGGGCGGGGGTGCCGAAGCGCTCCAGCAGGCCCTCCAGAAACGCCACGGCCCGGCCGGTGGGTGTTTCCTCATAAGAGACCCGCACCACGGCAGGCTCCTTGCCCAGACCCAGAAAGCCCTTCCTGGGCTGCTGCAAAACCTCAACAGAGACCTGCTCCCGGGCCATGCCCAGCTCCTGCAGGGCGGCTTCCACTGCGGCATCGATGGTCTCGCCGCTCATTTCAAGATACTTCATGACTGATCACTCCGTCTTTTCTGTCTTCTTGTTCTTCTGCGCCTTGGCCTCGGCCGCTTTGGCGGCTTCGACGGCCTGCATATTGGCCAGCTGCTTTTTGGTCCAGAAGCTCATCAGAACCTCCTGCGCCAGCGCCAGCACGTTGTTGCAGATCCAGTAAAAGCTCAGGCCCACCGGCAGCAAAAAGCCGAACCAGATGGACATCAGGGGCATCATCAGCATCATGGTGTTGTTGCTGCTCTGGCCGTTGGCGTTGGGCATGGGATTCATCTTCTGCTGCAGCCAGGTCATCAGATAAGAGGTAGCGCCCGAAAGGATGGGCAGCAGCCACAAGATGCTGGGCTGGCTGAAGCTGGGCTTGGCCGCCATGGAGATGGGGCCCAGGGAGAAATCCACCAGCATCAGCCGGTCGGAGATGGCGGCGACCTTGTCAAAATTTTCATAGATCAGAGTGGCCAGCTCGATCTGCGCATGGCTGCCGGTGGCAGTGAAATTCAGGATCTCGGTGATCTGGCTGATCTGGTCGGCGGTCAGCTGCATGAAATAGGTCAGCGGCTGGATGATAACGCCGTAAAGGCCGATCAGGATGGGGAAGGTCAGCAGCATGGAGCCGCAGCCTGCCATGGGGGAGACGCCCTCGCGGTCGTAGAGGTTTTGCAGCTCCTCCTGCATGCGCCGCTGATCGCGGGCATAGGTCTTCTGGATCTTCTCGATCATGGGGCGGATGCGCTGCTGCTCCAGCATGGTGCGCTTCTGCTTGACGGTCATGGGCAGCATCAGCAGCTTGACCAGCAGGGCGAACAGGAACAGCGACAGGGGATAATTCCCCACCAGGTTGAAGATAAAGCGCATCACATAGCCAAAGGGCGTCGAGATGATCTTGTAGAGAAACTCGTACATTTCCTGGTTCTCCTAACTTATGTACCTTTTCTGCGAAAAGGCCTGGTAAATGGGTTTTCCTCCGGCACCGGGTCATATCCGCCCTTGAACAGGGGATTGCACCGCAACAGCCGCCAGAGGGCCAGCGCACCACCGCAAAGGGCGCCATGGCGCTGGATGGCCTCCGCCGCATAAGCCGAACAGGTGGGGACAAAGCGGCAGGTAGGCCCTCCCTTTAAGGGAGAGAGATTCTTCTGATAAAACCGGATGCACCACAAAAGCGCCTTACCCATGATCCTCCTCCAGCAGCGAGAGCTGCCCGGCCAGCCTGAGAAAATCGGCTTCCAGCTGAGAGAAGGGGGCGTCGCAGGCGGCCCGCCGCGCCACGATGACGATGTCAAATCCGCTTTTCAGGCGGGTCTCGTTCAGGCGGTAGACCTCCTTCAGACGACGACGGGCGCGGTTTCGCTCCACGGCGCAGCCCAGCTTGACAGAAACGGTGATCCCCAAATGGTTCACCGGCTGGTTCCGGCGCTTCATCACATACAGCACCATGGTGTGCCTTGCGGCCGACTTCCCACGGTGATACAGCGCCCGGAACAGATGGTTTTGCTTGATGGCAAGGGTCTTGTTCATGCGTCTCACCCGACATTAAAAGTTAAGACCGCAGGCACTGCGGTCTTAATGGGTTTCAGATACAGATCGCGATCAAGCGCACAGCTTGGCGCGGCCTCTGGCGCGGCGACGAGCCAGGACTTTCCGGCCGCTGCGGGTGCTCATGCGCTTCCGGAAGCCGTGCTCCTTCTGACGCTGACGCTTTTTGGGCTGATAGGTACGGACCATGTTCTCACACCTCCTGATCGAAGCTATTATTGACACCGGCACGGACTCGCACCTTCGCAAGTGCGCGCCGCTGCCGATAATGCACCACATATTATAATGGATAACCGCGCGGCCTGTCAACCTTTTTTTCGGCTTTTCCGGGAAAAATC
>CAZDUQ010000196.1:0-2590 GCA_964508665.1 uncultured Oscillospiraceae bacterium
CACCCGCCCTCGCTGTGTTGGGCGGGGCGGGCGCTTTTGTCCCGGCTCAGCGCTCGCTGACATAGGGCTCCTCATCCTGAAAGATCAGGTCGTCAATGTCGCGTGACTGGGCGCGGGAATCGGATTCGGTTTTCATGGGGTTCGCTCCTTTCCGGCAAAGCCTTCAGAAGCAGCATATGCATTCTCTCACTCTACGGCCACATCCAGCCGCAGCACCTTTTCCCGCAGCACCTGCTCGGGAGTGGCCGGAGGCTGACTGCCCTCCAGCTTGCGGCGGATGGACAGCATTTGCAGGTCGGTCTGGGCCAGATTTTCAGCGCACTGCCGCAGCTGCTCGATGAGATCGGCCTCTCCCTCCGGGTGCTGCTTGTATTTCAGCTGATGCTCCAGCCCTGCCCAGTAATCCTGGGCGGTGGTGCGGATCTGCACCTCCACCTGCATCATCTGTCGGCTCTCGGCAAAGAACACCGGCACCGCCACGATGAGATGCAGACTGCGGTAGCCGTTGGACTTTGGAGAGGCGATATAATCCTTCCGGCGGATCAGCCGGATATCGTCCTGCTTCAGCAGGGCGTTGGCCAGCACATAGATGTCATCCAGATAGTTGCACACCACCCGCACGCCGGCCACATCGTGCAGATGGGTGCGGATGGCATCGGTGGTAAAGGGCAGGCCGTTTCGCTCCAGCTTTTGCAGGATGCTGGCCGTGCTTTTCAGCCGGGAATTGATGAAATTGATGGGATTGCGGCGATAGCGCACCTGATATTCGGTGTTCAGCACCTCAAACTTGGTGCGCACCTCCTTGATGGCGCAGCTGTACATCATCAGTAATTCCCGATAATCCACCGCCGTTTCCATCAGCCGGCGCGCCCCTTCCCTTTGCGTCAGGGACATCAGCCGCCCGGGCGCGGGGATATCCTCCCGGTCGGTGCTGCTGCTGCCGATGGGCTCTTCCAGCTCCGCACGGCTGTTCAGCTGCTCCAGCGCATCCAGCGCTTCCCATTCGTTTTGCTCTGTCCGGCCCGCATCGGGTCTTTCTTCCGGTCGCATAAGCTGCCTCTTTTCTCAGTTTGATGGCTTTAGTATACCACCGAATTTTTGCCGAATTATGACCGGAAAATGACGGTTTTCTAAACGATCTCTTCGGGCTGTGACTCGTGGGAGGTCAGGGTGTGCAGCCACTTTCCGCTGCGGAAGCGCCACAGGCACAGGGGCAGCTTGAGCACATCCTCCGCCACAAAGCTGCCGCACACCAGCACCAGAAAGGGCACCCCGATCACATAGGCCAGCACAAAGGCCACCGGCACGCCCCAAAACAGGGTGACGCCCACATCCAGCAGCGCCGACACCCGGGTGTCTCCCCCGGCCCGCAGGATGCCCACCACCAGCACATAATTCAGCTGCCGCAGGGGGCACCAGCAGCAGTAAAAGGCCAGGATATCGGCGGTCATTTTGGCGGTATAGGCGCTCTCCACTCCCATTATGCGGATGATGGGCCAGCGGACAGCCAGCAGCGCGGCCCCCAGCACGGCGCCCATGGCCACAAATACCCCCAGCATCTTGCGGGCGATGGCCCGGGCGTCGTCCAGCAGGCCCTGCCCGATGGATTTGCCGATCATGATGGAGCAGGCGTTGCACGCCCCCACGAAGAAGACGAACACCAGCTGCTCGATGGAGCTGTACAGGGTATAGGCGGCGTAATTGTCGCTGCCCTGGCGGGCGTAGATGACGGCGTACAGGTTAAAGCCCACGCACCACAGGGTCTCGTTGCAGATCACCGGCAGGGCGATGTGCAGATATTTTTTCAGGAAGGGCCGGTCCACGCTGCCGATGGCGTTGAGGCCGGAGAGGGTGAAGTGCTTCTGTCTGAGGCCGATGACCACCACCAGCACCGCCTGGACGCAGTGAGAGATGACGGTGGCCAGCGCCGCGCCCCGCAGGCCCAGGGCGGGCAGGCCCAGCTTGCCGTAGATCAGGCACCAGTTGAAGAAGGTGTTGGTGGCAACGGCCACAGCCGAGATGACCAGCGGCGTGCGCACATCCTCCACGCAGCGGCGGGCCATGTTGGCGATGTTGGCAAAGGCCCAGGGCACCATGCCCCAGCACACCACCGACAGATATTCCACACCCGCCTGCCGCACCGGCTCCTCGTCGGTGAACAGGCACATCATCTCATAGGGGAAGCAGGCCAGCACCACGGTGTAAAGGGCGGCGGCCGCCAGGCACAGGTACATCCCCAGGCTGTAGGCGCGGCGGACATTTTTGTGCTCACCGGCCCCCCAGAACTGGGAGATGAGCACCGAGCCGCCCGAGCAGATGCCGAAGGACAGCATTTGCAGCAGCATGATCCACTTGCCCCCGATGCCCACGGCGGAGGTGGCGGCGTTGCCCAGCCGGGCCACCATGGCGGTGTCCACCAGACCGGCGCAGGAGGACAGCATATTTTGCAGGGCGATGGGGATGGCCAGGGCCAGCATCCGGCTGTAGAAGCCGGGGACGATGTGTTTTTCGCGTGTTTCGCGGTGCATAGGGCAGTGACCTCCTGAAAAATGCGCACAAAGCGCCAGATTACACTCATCATAGCACGGAA
>CAZDUQ010000197.1:0-2581 GCA_964508665.1 uncultured Oscillospiraceae bacterium
GTTACTTTCCCTCGGTGGAAAGTAACGCGGGGCACGGGGCGCAGCCCCCGCGCGTCCCCCACAGGGAAGAGAAAGACAGAGCAAGCCGCCGTGCCGGCGGAGAACAGGAGGGCAAGCCCCATGAAACGGAAAACCGAAATGCCCCGGCTGGAGCAGATGGAGGCCGAGCTGAAACGCCTGCGCTACCGCCGCCGCTACGGCAGCGTGCTGCGCAGCACGGTCTATGCCCTCATCACCGTGGCGGCAGTGGCCGTGCTGGTGGCCACCTTGTGGATGCCCGTGCTGCAAATTTACGGCTCCTCCATGACCCCCACCCTGGCGGCGGGGGAGATCGTGGTGTCCCTCAAGACCGGCCAGCCCCGCACGGGGGAGATCATCGCCTTTTATTACAATAATAAAATACTGGTGAAGCGGGTCATCGCCGGGCCGGGGGACTGGGTGGACATCAGTGATGACGGCACGGTGTCGGTGAACGGCACGGTGCTGGAGGAGCCCTATCTGTCCGAACAGGCGCTGGGGGAGTGCGACATCGAGCTGCCCTATCAGGTGCCCGACGAGCGGTATTTCGTCATGGGCGACCACCGGGCCACCTCGGTGGATTCCCGCAGCAGCGCCGTGGGCTGCGTGGCCGAGGAGGCCATCGTGGGACGCATCACCTTCCGGGTGTGGCCGCTGAACGCCCTGGGCCCGGTGGCGTAGGACTTTGGTGGATATGACGGGAGAGCGGGCTGATTTTTTGAAAAATCAGCCCGCGATTTCATCGGTTTTTCCATTGCAAACAACGGCGTCGGCTGATATACTGAAGGTAAAATGGGTATCTGTTTTTGAAAATCAAATATGGAGGGAAAAGACACATGATGACCGATATCGAGATCGCCCAGAGCTGTCAGATGAAGCCCATCACCGCCGTTGCCGAAAAGGTCGGCATTCTGGAGGAGGAGCTGGAGCTTTACGGCCGCTATAAGGCAAAGATCGCCCCCGCCGCCATGCGCCGCTTGCAGGACAGGCCCGACGGCAAGCTGGTGCTGGTGACCGCCATCAACCCCACCCCTGCCGGTGAAGGAAAGACCACCACTACCGTTGGTCTGGGACAGGCCATGGCCCGTCTGGGACAAAACGCGGTCATCGCCCTGCGGGAGCCCTCCCTGGGGCCGGTGTTCGGCGTCAAGGGCGGCGCGGCCGGCGGCGGCTGGGCGCAGGTGGTGCCCATGGAGGACATCAACCTGCACTTTACCGGCGATATGCACGCCATCACCGCCGCCAACAACCTGCTGTGCGCCATGATCGACAACCATTTGCAGCAGGGCAATGCTCTGGGCATCGATCCCCGCCGGATCATCTTTACCCGGGTCATGGATATGAACGACCGGGCGCTGCGCAACATCACCATCGGTCTGGGGGGCAAGGCCAACGGCGTCCCCCGGGAGGATCATTTCATGATCACCGTGGCCTCGGAGATCATGGCCATTTTGTGTCTGGCCTCCGATCTGGAGGATCTGAAAAAGCGCTTCGGCGATATTCTGGTGGCCTATAATTATCAGAATCAGCCGGTCTATGCCCGGGATCTGAAGGCCGAGGGCGCCATGACCGCCCTGATGAAGGACGCCATCAAGCCCAATCTGGTGCAGACGCTGGAGGGAACGCCCTGCCTGATGCACGGCGGCCCCTTTGCCAACATCGCCCACGGCTGCAACTCGGTGCAGGCCACCCGTCTGGCCCTCAAGCTGGGGGATGTCTGCATCACCGAGGCCGGCTTCGGCGCAGATCTCGGCGCGGAGAAGTTTCTGGACATCAAGTGCCGCAAGGCCGGGCTGAAGCCCTCCTGCGTGGTGCTGGTGGCCACCGTCCGGGCGCTGAAGTACAACGGCGGCGTGCCCAAGGCCGAGCTGAATGCCGAAAATGTGGCGGCGCTGGAAAAGGGCATCTGCAATCTGGACGCCCACATCGAGAACATCGGCAAATACGGTCTGCCGGTGGTGGTGGCCATCAATGCCTTCCCCACCGATACCCAGGCCGAGATGGCCTTTATCCGCAAGCACTGCGAGGAAAAGGGCGTCCGGGTGGCCCTCAGCGAGGTGTTCGCCAAAGGCGGACAGGGGGGCGAGGCGCTGGCACAGCAGGTGCTGGAGGTGCTGGCTGAGGACAAGGCCGATTTCGCCCCAATTTATCCCGATGACATGACGCTGGAGGACAAGATCCGCACCGTGGCCACGAAAATTTATGGCGCGGACGGCGTCACCATCCTGCCCGCTGCCGCCCGGGAGCTGAAGAAGATCGCCGAGATGGGCTACGGCAGCCTGCCGGTGTGCATGGCCAAGACCCAGTATTCCCTGTCGGACGACGAAAAGGCGCTGGGCCGTCCCCGGGGCTTTGACATCACCGTGCGCTCTGCCCGGCTGGCCGCCGGTGCGGGCTTCGTGGTGTGCGAGACGGGGGCCATCATGACCATGCCCGGTCTGCCCAAGGCGCCCGCCGCCGAGAAGATCGACATCGACCGGAACGGCAGGATCGAGGGCCTGTTCTAAGAAAAAACGCAGATCCTTCATACTGCAAAAAGAGAGGACGACCGCAGGGCCGTCCT
>CAZDUQ010000198.1:0-2548 GCA_964508665.1 uncultured Oscillospiraceae bacterium
CCCGCAGTAGCGGCTCTCCAGCCCCGCGCCGTGGTCGATGCGGATGCAGCAGCCCAGCAGAGCATCCTCCCCGATCTCGGCCACGACGCCATCCAGCACGGCCATCACCGCATCGCCCGGATCACAGGCAAAGTCCACGCCGTTGTGAGTGCGCCAATCCCCCATGGTGGGATCCAGCACCAGACTATCGCCGGAAAACTCCCGCTGGATCTGCCCCGACTGGATGGGAAAGGTAAAGACAGGCTGCCGTACCGGCTCCTGCTGCGCCACCTGGACGACCGGCTCCGGCTCGAGCGGCGCGGCAGTGGGTGTCTCCTCCTGTGCGGCGGTCTGTACCGGCTCGGCGGGCGTTTGCACCGGTTGCTCCTGTTCCACCTCCGGTTCCCGATCCGGCTCCGCCGGGATCACCACATCGGTCGATGGGCTGACTGCGTCAGCCTGCGGCTCCTCCAGTTGCAATTCCCCCAGGATCGGCTCGGGCTCCGGTTGGGTAAAGAACAATACATAGGCGGAAACGCCGATGGCCGCCACGCAAAGGCCCAGAATCATGTAGAAGCCTCTCCGTTCGACCCAGTTCAGCGCCCGCTGAAACAGATTTCCTTTCTGCATTTCGTACACCTCCGGCCTTAGTATCGCCGAAGGCCGGAGGCTTTATGCAGTCAGCCTAAAAGCTGCAGGGCCGTTCCGGGATAATAATGGCTCAAAATTTCGTCATAGCTGCGGCCCTCCAGCGCCATGTAGCGGGCGCCGTACTGGCTCAGGCCCACGCCATGACCGTAGCCGATGGTGGAAAACACCAGATCGTCTCCCTGCACCCGGACGGTGAAATTGGCGGAATTGAGCCCCACTGTCTGCCGCACCTCGCTGCCGGTCAGCCGGACGCCGCCTACCAGCACATCCAGCACACTGCCGGCCTGTGAGCGGTGGGAATCATTGAACCATTCGGCGGGCGGTTTGGAAAAGTCTGCCTCCGGCCACTCCGTCTGAACGGCCGCCGCAAATGCCTCCTGCGAGATAGTGACGGTATCCTCGTACCGGCTGCAATCCTGCCCGCCCGGGCTTTCCACGCTGATCAGATAGGGCAGATCGCTGCCCCACACATCGGCGGCGCTTTCGGTCAGCGGCGTGGATGCCGCACAGAAGACCGCCGCGATCGGCTCTCCGTCATAGATCAGGATCAGGCCGTCGGTGCTGTCCACTGCCTGCTCCACCCGCTGCCGGTAGATGGCTTCGCCCTCTCCCCACAGGCTCACGGACTGCGTCTCAAGGTCGGCAAAAGCCTCGCAGTGGGCGGGGTCATCGCACAGGTCGGCATCCGCATGGCCGCTTTCCCCGCCCCCATCGGCATAAAGGGACATCTTGTACAGCGTATAAGTCCGTGCCGCCACCGCCTGTGCCTTCAGGGCCTCCTCAGGAAAGCCCGCCGGCATTTCGGCGGCCACCACACCGATCAGATATTCCCGCAGGGTCAGCTCCCGCACCGCGCCGTCGGTTTGCAGCCGCAGCATAGTGGCATCGTCATACCCCGCCGACTGGGTCAGTTGGATCAGCGCGGACTCCGCCGAAAGCGCTCCCGGCTCGTGCAGCTCCGTTACTGTGCCCTCTGCCGTGCCCTGCAGGAGCAGAGGCAGCGACAGGCTGCACAGCGTAAGAAAAAATACGAATTTCAGCAGCTTCTTCATGATTTTATCATTCCCTTTTTTCCCGGTTTATGCTATGATATTCTTATACGCCCGCGTGGACGGGCTGTATTCCATCATACGGGAAAAGACTTCTGTTTATGTTAGGATGCGATAAAATGAAAACCAATCATAAGCTTTCCATCGGTTATGCGGCGTTGAGTATTTTGTGCGGTGCCGTTCTGGCGCTCCATCGATACCTCTGCGCACCCACCGGTACGGCCATGGCGCTGGTTGGCCTGGCGGGTGCGCTGGTAGTCATACTCTGCGGGCTGGGCACCGAGGGGCTGCGGCGCAGACTGTCCCTCAAGCCCGCCGTCATGGACAAGGGCGGCTTTGCCATGCTGGCCATTGCCGGCTTTCTGTTTTTGACGGCGGCCGGCTTCACATTGCTGCCGGACGGTACCGGCTCCGCGCTGCGGTTGGTATCCGCCGCGTTTCTGGCGATCTGCGGCGCATTAACGCTGCTGCGCCTTCCCCTGCGGGATCAGGGCGAGACGGCGGCTGCCTATTCCCTGTTGCCGGTATTCAGCATGGCCTTTTATCTTCTGATACTGTATCGCGCGAACGGCGACAATCCCTATCTGGCCCGGTTCGGCTATGAGATCGCGGTCGTGATTGCAGTGCTGGTGGGCAGCTATTTCGCCATCGCCGGGCGGTTCGAGCAATCCCGCCCGGTTGTGCGCACGGCAGGCTGCGGTCTGGGGCTGATGATGCTGGCCCAGCAGCTGCTCTACACCTGCCTGTCGCCTGTGACGGTGTTTTCATTGGAGGGCTATACCCCTGCCACCGCCGTCATGCTGGCGGCCCATGGGCTTCTGCTGCTCTGCGGACTGTTTTATCCGCCGGTGCGGGAGGTGTTCCCCATT
>CAZDUQ010000199.1:0-2520 GCA_964508665.1 uncultured Oscillospiraceae bacterium
GTCCTGACCGAAGGGGACGAAGTAGAAATGCTTCCGGTTCAGCAGTCTGCCGATGTTCTCCGCTCCTCCGGCCAGACCGTCGTTGGTGGAGACGGCCAGCAGTACGGGCCGGCCGTTGCGCAGATGGCTTTTGGCGGCCATGGTCACCGGACCATCGGCAATGCCATGGGCAAGCTTTGCCAGAGTGTTGCCGGTGCAGGGGGCGATGACAAGAATGTCGAATAATTTCTTCGGCCCGATGGGCTCGGCCTGAGAAATGGTGTGGATGGGGGCGGTGCCGCAGATTTCCGTGGCCTCCCGGATGTGATCGGCGGCAAGGCCGAAGCGGCTGTCCGTAGCGTAGGCCGCTCCCGAAAAAACCGGTGTCAGGGTGTAGTCCCGGCTGAGCAGCTCCAAAACGGGAAATACCCGGCTGTAGGTGCAAAAAGAGCCGGTCATGGCAAATCCGACGTTCATGTTACCCCTCCTTCATCAGCCGCAGGCAGCTCCGGGCGATGAGTGCCCCGGAGCTTTCCGGCATATGGATACCCGGCAGGCCCCGGGCCACGACAATATCCTCCCCCACCAGCCCCTGCCGGGAGGCCAGCTCGATTTTGACACAATCCCGGCACCTGGCCAGCTGGGCCTCCGTAAAAACGGGGGCGGGGACGGTGTTGAAGATCAGCCGGAAGCCGTCCAGCTGGGGGCCGATGTAGGCAGCTTCCCCGCTGCTGTAGCCCAGAGCCTGACAAATGGCCCGGTGGGAGGCCCTCCGGGCGGCCACGGTGACCCGGGCCCCAAGAGCGCTGAGAAGCTTCGCCAGACACCGGCCGATCCGCCCCCAGCCGATGATCAGCACCGGACAATCCCGCACTGTGCGGTTCAGGCGGTTCAGAGCCACCTCCAGGGCGCATTCGGCGGTGATGTAGGCGTTTTCCGCCAGATACAGGGGGTCTTTCAGCAGGTCGATGGTGGAATAGCCGGGAAGTTCCGGAAGATTCCCCCCAAAAACGGTGACATCCCCGGGAAGGGCTTCCAGAAGCGGGGGAAGCTGATCGCCCATCCGCAGGGTCCCGTCGGAAGAAAAACTGGGGACATCCAGCAGAAGGCAGGTGACATCCTTCCCCGGCAGGGAAGCGACACGGACCCCGGCGGTCTGCAATTCCCGGGCGGCGTAAATGACGGCGGCGGTTTTTCCGGCGCAGTAAAAGCATGTTTGACGCATTGGCATCCCTCCATAGAAACAGAATATGCACCGATGGGCACAGTTGTGCTTGATTTTTTTGCTATTGGAGAATATAATGGAACAAGAGGTGAATGCTATGCAGAGACTGGGCTTTATTCATGATATGCTGGACGTGAAGGTATTGATCCTGTACGTTATGGCCCGGGTGCAATACCCCGTCAATACCCAGCAGATCTATGAGCTGTGCTATCAGGATGATTGCCTGAGCTATTTTGATGTCTGCACCGCCATTCCGGAAATGGTAAATTCCGGCCACCTGAAGACATTAGACAACGAGTGCTATGCCATTACGGAAAAAGGCAAAGCTGACGGCGCCCTGACTGCCGATTCCATCGCCTACACTGTCCGCACCCGGGCGGAGAACGCAGTGGATCGCTTCAATCGCCAGACCCGCCGCAGCAGCTTTGTGAAAACAGAAATAGAAACCACGGAAACAGGCGAGTATTCCGTGAAAATGCAGCTGGATGACGAAATGGGCACCCTGATGACCCTGACCCTCTCCGCCCCCAGCCAGCGCCAGGCCCTGCGCCTGGAAAAACTCATGGAGAAGAAAGCAGAAGCCGTGTATAACCTGACCATGGCCGAGCTTTTGGACGACGAGGAAGAATAAGTGCATACAGCTCAGAGCCGCCCAAGTCGTTTCGGGCGGCTCCTTTTTTGTATAAATAAACTTTTTCTTTATCTACCCCTTGCCGATCGCCCGGTTTCACGCTATAGTAATGCTACACCGGATGACCGGTGAAACGAAAGGAGCTGCCGCATATGAAATTTCAGTACAGCGAAAAGAAAGTCAAACTTCCCGACAAAGTCCATGCTTATGCCGAGAAAAAGGTAATGAAGCTGGCCCGGTTTTTCGAGGAGGATGCGGAAGCCTTAATTGTCTTTTCTGTGGAGAAGAACCGGAACAAAGCAGAGCTGACTGTCCACGGGGCAGGCACCTGGTTCCGGGCCAGTGAGAGCACTTCGGATATGTTCGCCTCCATCGACGCAGCGGTGGCCACCATCGAAGGCCAGATCCGCAAGAACAAGACCCGCCTGGCCCGCCGCCTGAAGCAGGATGCCTTCTCCCGCACCGTCCAGGAGGAGACCACCTTTGTGCCGGAAACGGCGGAGGAAGATCTGACCATCACCCGCCAGAAGGCCTTCTATTTCAAGCCCATGACCAGAGAAGAGGCCGTGATGCAGATGAACCTGCTGGATCACACCTTCTTCGCCTTCCGTGACGAAGATAACGGCGGCACCTTCGCCGTAGTCTATAAGAGAAACGATGGCGGCTACGGCCTCATCGATGATGC
>CAZDUQ010000200.1:0-2489 GCA_964508665.1 uncultured Oscillospiraceae bacterium
ATATGCGACTAGTGGTAGCACAAATGATGAAGCTCGTATTGCAAAATGGGGTGTTACAGTTAGTGTAGAAGCAGATCCATTATTTAAAAACGAGTATTCGGCAAACGATAATAGTTTGCTAGTTAAATCTAATTCAAATGTAGTTGCTCCTGGAACTAGTAGTAAAAATGCAAAGAGTTCTACTATTTTTGTTATCAATGGAACACCAGAAGTTGCTGCAAAAATTAAAATCGATATAAAAAATATCGAAAATGTTTATTTAAAAGCTGGCACTTATACTGATCCAACTAAGAACAATAGTAAATTTACATTAGATTCTGATTATTATCCAGTAGAATTTGTGCTTAGACAAAAAAATACTAGTGAAGGAGATATTATTTTAGTCGAAGGTACACTTTCAGATATTAAGAATTATTTGAATACAAAATATAATGAACCTTATGAACCAAACACTACTTTAGATGCTACTTTTGAATTAGCATGGGTTTGGAGTTTTGATAAAAATGATAAAGCTGATACTTATTTAGGCAATCTTATAGCTGGTGTAAATCCAGATAATTTAACTTCTGCTGATTATAATTTAATAGTTAAATATGAATTGGTAGTTACTGTAGAACAAGTTGGTTGATTGCTATTATAAAAAAGGAGGAGATGCTATTGGATGTTAATGCTAAAGATAGGTCATTAGATGAGAATGTTAAAGAAATAACTTTAGATGATAAAACTGAAAATATGCTGTTAGATGATGATAGTGAAGAGGTGTCATTGGATAATAATGTTAAAGATATAAAAGTTAATAATTGCAAAAAAAAGTTGCATATTGAAGACTATTTTCAAATTATGCTTATAATATATCTCATCTTTATTCTCTTATTATTAACATTAGGAATTGTTTCATTTAAGGTTGGAAATACTCTTCCAAATGATAGTGATGTTTTCTTAATAGCAGGAAAAAATCCTTCAACAAATTCTGAAAATGAAGTTCAAAAATGGGAATCTTCAAAAAAAGTAGACATATTTAAAACTGATTATGTTAATGATGAAAATGTTGTTATTGTAGCTTCTGCAACAGGTGATAAAATTTTTGCTCCTGGTTCAACTGCAAAGTACAAATTTTCAATGTTAAATAATGCTAATTCAGCAATAGTTTATGAAATTGATGTTAATTTCATTTTAAGAATTGGAAATCAAAAAGAAGAAATGGATAATTTTCCTTTCAAAGTGCGTTTATATAATGATAGTGGAGATTATTTAATTGGTAGTGAAGATGAATTAGAATATATTAATGATGCTAAATTAATAAAGCATTTAAATGTTCTTGGAAAAACATCATATGAAGAATTTACTTTAGAAGTTAAGTGGGCGTATGAAGGTGAAAGCGATGAGCTGGATACACAACTTGGTAATTATTCATCAAAAGATGGTGTTACATTAACATTTGAAATTAATTCAAGTGCAGAAGAATCAGTTATTTCATCTTTAGAAGGTGGAACTAAAATTGATGTTGAAAAAGAACATACTTCTAAAATTATACTTATATTGTTATGGATTATTTTATTAATAATTAATATTTTAATACTTGCATATTTTGGTTATATATGGTTTCTTTATAAAAAGAAAAAAAATAATAATGAATAAATGTTAAAAAAAGATAAAAGAAAAAATTTTTGTAGTTGAAAAATGGAGGCAAATATGAAAGAAAAAAGACAAAACAACTCAAAAAAATTTATGGCAATTATAGCAATTGTTATTATGATGGGATTGATTATTGGAATGGGTGCTATAACTTATTCTAAATATGTTACAAGTCATGATGCTGGTACTCAAACTGCAACAGCAGCAAAATGGGGATATGTTATTACTGCTGATACTGGAAATTTGTTTGGCAAAAATTATGGAAATGCTAATAACAATTTAGCAACTGTTACAGCAGATGGAGTAGCTGTAAAGGCTAGTGGTGATGCTAATGTAGTAGCTCCTGGTACAACTGGTTCTATGACAATTACAATTAGTGGTTCAGCTGAAGTTAAGGCGAAACTAAAATTTGAAGGTTCAGTTACTAACGAAATTGCTTTAGGTGATTACAAACCAGTTAAATGGACTTTAAAAGAAGGAAGTAATGACTTAGTTTCAAAAGGTACTTTAGATGATGTGTTAACAAAATTAAAAGGCTTAAATGAAACTTTAGATGCTAATAGTTCTGTTTTAAGTTATACTTACACAATAACTTGGGAATGGGCTTTTGAAGATAGTTCTGATGACAATGATACAATAATTGGATATAAATCTAATGGTAAAACTTATGATGAAGTAAAAGCAATTTATGGTGAAACTAAATTATCTCAATATGTTGTTAATGAAACTGCATATGATAATATTGTTACAGAAATCAAATTTAATTTAAGTGTATCAATTGAACAAGTTTTAGAATAAATTAAAAATATTAAAATGAAAGTGAATAAGAATAATTACTAGATTTTCTTTATTTG
>CAZDUQ010000201.1:0-2481 GCA_964508665.1 uncultured Oscillospiraceae bacterium
TTGGGGAACTTGGGGTTGACCACCCGGTTGACCTTCCGTCCGCCGTCGGCGCACAGCTTGGTCACGCCGCCGGAACCCAGCGCCACCACGTCGGAAAGCTCCTCCATCATGCAGATGTTGTAGTGGCTGGCGGTGCCGGGACGGCAGAAGCCCACATTTTCCAGCCCGCCGGCCATGTATTTCTGCCGGTAGAGATAGTAGGGCTCGTAGCCCCGTTCGGCCAGAATGGCGTAGCAGGCATCCAGCGTTTTGGCGGGCAAAAGCCCCGTGGGGCCGAAATACAGCCGCGCCCCCCGCTTGCGGGCCAGGCAGTGGATGGTGATATTGTCGGGCTCCAGCGCCGCCACCCGGCGGACGCTTTCGATAAGGCTTTCGTCGTCATCTCCCGGCAGCCCGGCGATGAGATCCATATTGATGAGGAAATCGGCCGTCTCCCGGGCCATGCGGTAGCAGTCCTGGATGTCCCGGGCGGTGTGCCGCCGTCCCACCCCCTGCAAAACCCGGTCGTTCATGGTCTGGGGGTTGATGGAGATGCGGCTGACGCCGTGGCGGGCCATGATGCGCAGCTTTTCCGCCGTGATGGTCTCCGGCCGGCCGGCCTCCACGGTATATTCCCGGCAGCGGGCGCGGTCAAAGGCGGCGTCCACCGCCGAAAGAAGTGCCTCCAGCTGGTCCTCGTTCAGGGTGGTGGGCGTGCCGCCGCCGATATAGATCGAACCCAGCGGGATGCCGTTCTCCCGCAGCAGCCTTCCCGCCGCCGCCACCTCCCGCAGCAGACAGTCCACATAGGGCTGGATCATATGCCCCCACCGGGTCATGTCGTTGCTGACGAAGGAGCAGTAGCTGCACTTGGCCGGGCAGAAGGGGATGCCGATATACAGCTGAGTCTCCCGGGGAAGCAGGCTGTCCTCGGCCGCCAGAGCATATTCCGCCGCCCGGATGCACAGCTTCCGCCGGTTGGGGGTGACGTCATAATGCCCGGCCAGCCAGCCGTCCAGCATGGCCGCATCCATCCCCTCCCGGATGGCCAGCCGTGCCGGCTTGGCGGGCTTGACTCCGGTCATGCTGCCCCAGGCGGGAGGCCCCTCCAGCAGCGGCAGCACCGCCCGATAGACCGCCGACTTGACGCACCAGGTCAGCACCCGCTTGTATTCCTCCCCGTCGGTCTCGGCGGGGATGGGGGCTTCGACCTGGGCAGAGCTCTCTTTTTCGCCGCGAACGATGTCGGCCCGGGCGCGGATGCAGCCGTCTTCCTCCCACGCCGCGCTGCGGCAGCCCTCGCCGGTGAGCGCCTCCACCCGGTCGTGGGGCTCGTCGGGCAGCAGGGAGATGAGCATCTCCTGCACGCCGTTGTCCCGGTCGTGTCCCTGCAAGGCGTACTTCATCGCTTCAGTGCCTCCCGGATATAGGGGTTGTACTGCCGCTCGTAGTCCAGCGAGGAAAAGCTCTCGTGGCCGGGGAACACCCGGTAATTGCCCTCCAGCAGGGCCAGCCGCTTGAGACTGCGCAGGATGTCATCCATGCTGCCGGTCTCCAGATCGGTGCGGCCGCAGCACTCCTGAAACAGGGTGTCGCCGCTGAACATGGCATCCTCGCAGAGGAAGGTGCAGCACCCGGCGGTGTGTCCCGGGGTGTGCAGCACCCGGATGGACAGCGATCCCAGCTGCAGCACCTGTCCATCCTCCAGAAAGCCGTGGATGTGGGGCACCGAATATCCCTCTGCCCGGGTGCCGTAGCGCAGCACCTCGTCGCACTCCAGCAGCCACTGATCCCGCCGGTGGATATACACCGGCGCGCCGGTCTGCTCCACGATGCCGGGTACGGCCATCACATGGTCGTAATGCCCGTGGGTCAGCAGGATCATTTTGACCGCGTACCCCAGCTCGGCCACGGCCTCCAGGATCTGCCCGGCCTTCTGGCCGGGGTCGATGATGGCGCAGGTGCGGGTCTGCTCATCCCCCAGAATATAACAGTTGGTGCGCAGCCAGCCCACCACAACGTGCTTGACGATCATGCGTCCACACTCCTTTTCAACATCTGATCGGTGTCCAGGATCAGGGTCACCGGCCCGTCGTTCACATGGTCGATGGCCATGTCGGCGCCGAACTCACCGGTGAGCAGCGGCACCTGCCGGGCCCGCAGCTCGCGCAGAAAGGCCTCGTACACCGGGATGGCCACATCGGGCCGGGCCGCGCCGAAGAAATCCGGCCTGCGGCCGTGGGAGCAGTCGGCATACAGGGTGAAGTTGCTCACCACCAGCATGCTGCCGCCCACATCGGCCAGCCCACGGTTCATTTTTCCGTTTTCATCCTCAAAGACCCGCAGCTCGGCGCATTTTTTTGCCAGATAGGCGGCCTCCTTTTCGGTGTCGCCGGGCTTGACGCCCACCAGCACCACAAAGCCACGCTCCATGCTGCCGCCGTCGGCGCCGTTGATGGTGATGGCTGCCCGGCTGACGCGAATGACCACAGCTCGCATATG
>CAZDUQ010000202.1:0-2473 GCA_964508665.1 uncultured Oscillospiraceae bacterium
AACTCGCTACCTCCACCTTGGCAAGGTGGCGCTCTACCAGATGAGCTAAGTCCGCGTTTCCTGACTGCCTATACAGAATACCAAAAGACAGTCGGAAAGTCAAGCATTTTTTTAATTTTTCCTGCGCTTTTACAGTCTGGGCGCGGAAATATCCTTGAAGCCCTCGCCAAAGATCTCGCTGGCGGAGGTGACGATCAGAAAAGCGCAGGGATCCTCCTCCATGGCGATCTCCTGCACACGGGGCAGCAGCCGCTTTTGCATGGCGCACAGGATCACCTGCTTGTCGTCCCGCGTATAAGCTCCCTGTCCCTGTAGATAGGTGACGCCGATCTCCAGCTCCTGCAAAAGCCGCTGGGCGATGGCTTTTTCGTGGTCGGTGACCAGATAGACCAGCTTGGCCTCGTCCCGGCCGTAAAGCACCAGATCCAGGCAGAAGGAGGAGAGCACGGTGGCGATGGCGGCGTACAGCGCCAGATCCACATTGCGGAAGACCAGCGCCGAGGCGACGATGACGCAGCAGTCGGTGATCAGGAATAGGCTGCCGGTCTTCAGATGCTTGTACTTCAGCTTGATGACCCGGATGAGGATATCGGTGCCGCCGGAGGTGGCGCCCAGCTTGAACAAAAGGCCCATGCCTACCGCCAGCAGCGCGCCGCCGGCAGCAGCCGCAAGCAGGGGGTCCTGGGTCAGCGGGCCCAGCGGAGACAGCAGATTGGTAAAGATCGAGGAGGATACCACGGCGATGAGCGTCTCCAGCACAAAGCGCCAGCCCAGCTTCCACATACCCAGTGCCAGCAGGGGAATGTTCATCATCAGGATCAGGGTGCCGGTGGGCAGCCGGGTCAGGTGGTTGACGATGATGGCGATGCCGCTGACCCCGCCAGGGGCCAGCTGATTGGGATCGAGAAACAGCGCGATGGCCGCCGCGTAAAGCAGACTGCCTAAAAGAATGCCGGGATATTTCAGAAGGGAATGCAGCTTTTTTTTCATAATGCCTCTTTTCTGTTGCACAAACGGCGAATCCGCCGAAAAACATTTGTTCCACGGCAGTATTATACATTCTTTCACAAACCGCCGTCAAGCACTTGCGAAAGGATTGCCAAATACAGTATAATAGCAGCATTGACGAAATTAAAAAACGGGGGTACTTCCCATGAGAATGCGAAAAAAGAAAAATCTGACCGGCCGGATGGCCGCCTGCGAGAGCGTCCGGGAGCTGGAGCCCGAGCAGTGGAAGGGAAAATGGCGTCAACGCTTCGGCGCGGCAGAGAATGCCGTCCTGAATGTGGAGATCGGCTGCGGGAAGGGGGGCTTCATCGTCCAGATGGCCCGGCAGAACCCGGAGCAGCTGTTTGTGGCGGTGGAGCGTGAGGAAAATGCTCTGCTGATGGCCATGGAAAAGGCGCAGAAGGAGTCGCAGGACAACCTGCTGTTCCTTTCCTACGACGCCGCCCGGCTGGATCTGGTCTTTGATGCGGAGGAAGCCGATCGCATCTATCTGAACTTTTCCGATCCCTGGCCGCCCAAGCGCCAGCACAAGCGCCGCCTGACCCATCCGGCATTCCTGACGGTCTACGGCCGCTTCCTGAAGGAGCGGGGCGAGCTCTGCTTCAAGACCGACAACCGCCGACTGTTCGAGGATTCCATCTGCTACTTCAGTCAGCTGGGCTACGGGCTGTTTGATGTGACTTTTGATCTCCACGCCACCGATACGCCCAATGTGATGACCGAATATGAGCGGAATTTCTCCATGCAGGGGATGCCCATTTACCGTCTGGTGGCACGAAGGATGCTGCCCGATACGCCATTGACCGATGTGCGCCGTCCGGAGCCGCAGGCGCCTGACGAGCAGACGGAGGAATAAATTGCCCGTCTCCCGACCATACTGATCCCGAAGAAAAAAAGGGGGGCGGGCCATGCTCCGGTTGGAGGGCGTCACAAAAAGCTATTACAAAAACGGACGGGCGCTTCAGGCGCTGGACGGTGTGGATCTGTGGGTGCCGAAGGGCGAGTTTCTGGCGGTCACCGGGCCTTCCGGCAGCGGAAAAACCACGCTGATGAACATTCTAGGCTGTCTGGATCGCCCCACAGTCGGGCGTTATCTGCTGGAGGGACAGCCGATTTCCGCCCTTTCCGGGCCAATGGCTGACCGTGTCCGCAACGAGAAGATCGGCTTCATCTTTCAAAGCTTTCACCTTATCCCCACCATGTCTGCCGCGGAAAACGTTGCCCTGCCGCTGCTGCTGCGGGGTGCTGCACGAAGGGCCCGGCAGCAGGCCGCATTGACGGCGCTGGCGCGGGTAGGGCTTGCTGCCCGGGCGGAGCATCGCCCGGCGGAGCTCTCCGGTGGACAGCAGCAGCGCGTGGCCATCGCCCGGGTGCTGGCGGCGGCACCGCCGGTGATCCTGGCGGATGAGCCTACCGGCAATCTGGACGGCCCCAATGCACGGGATATCCTTGATATCCTGAAGGA
>CAZDUQ010000203.1:0-2439 GCA_964508665.1 uncultured Oscillospiraceae bacterium
CGGGCAATGTGCTGTTCTTCGCGCCGCTGGGCCTGCTGCCGCCTCTGCTGTGGCGACGCTGGCGGCACTGGTGGATGGCGCTGGGCCTGTCGGCCGGCGTCTCCCTCCTGATCGAATGCCTGCAATTCTTCATCGGCCGCAGCGTGGATGTGGATGACCTGCTGCTCAACGCCCTGGGCGGCCTTACGGGCTATCTGCTGTTCCGCCTGCTGTACGCCCTCCGCCCCCGGCGGGGCCTTTGACCCCGCCGGCCTCTCATAGCCGATGCGTCCCGCGCCGCTGTTGGCCGCACACTCCGGTGCCGTCTGGAACTCCGCATCCTGCTTCTCCAGACTGCGGTATTCCTCGTTCAGCTCGTTCAGGCTCTGCTCCATTTCGCTGATGGTTGCGTTTTCCTGTGCTTTCAGCTTAAATTTTTGCTTGACAGCGGGGGAAGTTTGTGATACATTAGAGCCGTGGGGAACCAAAGTAGCCGATTTGACGGCTTGCCCCACTTTTTTTATTGGATTGATATCATACAGGATTTTTCTGCCGTCTGCTGCATTGGCAACATTCAAAGTTGCCTGCCAGATGGCATTATTTTTGTCCTGAATATAGGTCTTCCAATATTCCCAATTGCTTTTTCCGTTGTTGTCCAGCCAACCATGAGGGTAATTTGGAGCCTTAGGATTATCGTACTCCGCTGTAATCATCAATTCATCGACAAGGGCAATCGCTTCCTGCTTGACATCAGAATCGAACTTCGAAATCAAATCATGATTTACAAAGCTTTTCTTTCCATGTTTGTTTTCAAACTTTTCGTCCGATTTCGCAATGGTAATATCCACTTCGTTTCCGTTCGGGTCATAAGCCGTCAGGATTTCGCCGCCCAACTCCTTGACATACTCCTTGACCATTGTCCGCCGTTCTGCCGGACTCAGGTCGTCAAGCAGCGTGGAATCCAGATAGACACCGATACCATAATCCTTGCCCTTGTTGTCCACGATCTCTTTCAGCGAATACTTGACCTTCCCACCGTCCGTCTGGACGGTGTTTTTATTTGCGCTCCGCTTTTCAACCACCCGCAGCGCATTCCGCATGGTTTTTTCCATACCCGCCAGCTCGTTTGCAAGACTGCTGAACGCCGCTTTCTCGCTGTCGGTCAGCTGCAAGTCCTCCATGGACACCGCCTTGTTCACCTTGCGGATGGTGTCACGGATGCTGTCGGCGTTGACCGCCCTTATCTGGCTCCGCCGCATATTTTTCGTCCTCCCGTACAAACTATGGGCAAACCATTGCACGGGAGGACTTTTTTCTATGTGTACGGCCATCACCCTGAACACCGAAGGCTTTTACTTCGGCAGAACGCTGGATCTGGAGCACGGCTATGGCGAAGAGGTCACCATCACTCCCCGCCGCTTTCCGCTGCCCTTTTGCCGGGCGGAGACGCGCTCCAGCCACCTGGCCATCATCGGCATGGCCTATGTGGCCGAGGGCTATCCCCTCTATTACGATGCCGCCAACGAGGCCGGTCTGTGTATGGCCGGACTGCGCTTCCCGGAGTTTTCCTTCCTTCCCCCGCCGGAGGAGCCTCACGACAGCATCGCCCAGTTCGAGCTGATCCCCTGGCTGCTGTCCCAGTGCGAGACGGTAGCCCAGGCACGCCCTCTGCTGGCCCGTCTGCACCTGAACGACCGGCCCTTCCGCCCGGAGCTGCCGCCCTCGCCTCTGCACTGGCTGCTGGCCGACCGCACCGAGGCGCTGGTGCTGGAGCAGACAGCCGACGGCCTGCGCCTCTATCCAAACCCCGCAGGTGTGTTGACCAACAGTCCCGCCTTCCCCATGCAGCTTTTCCGCCTGAATGACTTTCTCGCCCTGTCGCCGGAGGAGCCCGAGGTGCGCTTCGCCCCCGATCTGCCCCTGCACCGCTACAGCCGGGGCATGGGCGCGCTGGGTCTGCCCGGGGATCTGTCCTCCACCTCCCGCTTCGTCCGCGCCGCCTTTGCCCGAATGAACTCCCACTGCGCACCTGGAGAGGCCGAAAGCGTGGGCCAGTTCTTCCACATTCTGGAGACTGTCAGCCAGACCCGGGGCTGCTGCCGTCTGGAAAACGGCGCCTGCGAGATCACCCGCTACACCTCCTGCTACAGCGCCGACCGGGGCATTTATTACTACACCACCTACGGCAACCGGCAGATCACCGCCATCCGTCTGGTGCCCGAGCAGCTGGAGGACACCGTCCTCCGCCGTTTTCCCCTGACCGAAGCTCAGCAGATCGCCTTCGCTAACTGACCCTGCGGCGCACAAAAAAGCCCTCGTCAAACGACGAGGGCTTTGGAGCTGGTGGCCGGATTTGAACCGGCGACCTGCTGATAACGAATTATGAAATACGCTTTTCACAGCTATTCACAGTTTGCGATAAACCTTGATTTTATGCGGTTTTGCGGCTTTTTGCCTTTC
>CAZDUQ010000204.1:0-2420 GCA_964508665.1 uncultured Oscillospiraceae bacterium
CATTAAAGTTTATTTTACCATCTCCATTTGCATCTCCAACAATTCCAAAATATTCATATTTTATTTCATTGTCCATTGCATATCTCTCAGCATAAGAACCCTTATTGCAAACTATTGTCACTTTATCGCAGTCGTAAAATACATCCTCCTCTATTTCAGTTACACTGTCTGGGATTATAATTCCTAATAAGCTTGTACACCCCTCAAATGCAGACCATCCTATATATGTTACACCATCTGGAATTTCTATACTTGTTAAACTTGTACATATATAAAAAGCATAACCTTCTATATATGTTACACTATCTGGAATTTCTATACTTGTTAAACTTGCACATTCTTCAAATGCCCCAGCTCCAATGCTTGTTACACCCTCTGGAATTACATATTTTGTATCTGTTTTTCCTGCTGGGTAACATATTATTTTTGTTTTGTCTTTATTAAATAACACCCCATTTTCACTTGTGTAATTTTTGTTATTTGAATCTACATTTATACTCATCAAACTCGTACAATATTCAAATGCCCAGCTTTCTATACTTGTTACACTGTCTGGAATTTTTATACTTGTCAAGCTTGTACATCCTGCAAATGCACTATATCCTATACTTGTTACACCGTCTGGAATTTCTATACTTGTTAATCTTGTACAATATCCAAAGGCCCAACTTTCTATACTTGTTACACTATCTGGAATTTTTATACTTGTCAAGCTTGTACATTTTCTAAATGCACTATATCCTATACTTGTTACACTGTCTGGAATTTTTATACTTGTTAAACTTGTACACCAAAAAAACGCACATTCTCCTATACTTGTTACACTATATCCAGCTAATTTTTCTGGTATTGTTACTTCTGTTGGTAATGAGTCTTTATCTTTTGGTTTTACATTTATTGCATTACCATCTTCTAATCCATATGTCCAAGTTATTCCATTACTATCTGTTGCTTCTAATGTGGTTGCTCCTAGTGATTTTACTGTAAAATCACTTTCCCATATAACTGTTGTTATTGGCATTATTATTTGTAACACCATTATCAATACTAGCATTATTGGTAGTTTCTTTTTTATCATCATACTTCTAATCCCCTTTTATATTTCTTTATTATATTTTAGGAAAAAAACATAAAAAAAGCAATGACCATTTTTTGGTTCATTGCTTCTATTATTTATTTTTCTTTTACGGAAGCCGTTTTGGCAAGGTTGATTATTCTAATTATGACATTTTCAAGACATTTTTATAATACAGTTATATTATATCAAATTAGAGTAACTAAATACTTTTTAAAAATTGTTTAATTTTTCTAAAATTTCTTCAACATCTATCCCATGTACATCACAAGCTTCTTCTAATGTCTCGTTTTGAGATGCTGGGCAGCCAAGACAATGCATTCCTGCTTCTAGTAATATTGTTGCTTTTTCTGGTGCCATTTCTAAAAGTTCCCCTATTTTTGTTGTTCTTTCTATCATTTTTCTCCCTCCAAAAAATATATTATTTAAAAATTTTTCGAAGAATTTACAAAAGATCCTCTTTTGCAATTGTTTCTTCTTTAAATTATTATCCTATTTTTACGCTGAAAATAATTTTAGCACAAATTTTCAAAAAAGTATAGACAATTTTAAAACATTATAGTATTATGGTAAAAAATGGAAAGGCGGTGTTTCTATAATCATTCATATTCATTTGTTTTTTATATTTTTTATTATTAATATTTTTTTCTTTTTTTATACTATCTATTCGTTTTTTGAAATGAAATTTTGTCATTCTATGCAAGGTTCCAAATTAAAATTCAAAAACACAACTTTATAAGGAGGTCAATTTTGAAGTTTATACTTTTTATTTTGAGGTATGCTTTTACTTTTGTAATAAGTTTTTTACTGTATTTTTTTGTTACCCATTTATTTAAGCCAATATTTGAAGCGTCATCTCTTATTTTCCCTTATGCTATTCATCCTTTTGATATATGCCTAAAAGCTCCAACAGCTTGGTTTTATATAAAATTAGTTTTTAAATTTACTCTTGCTTTTAATTTGTTTACACTTACTAAATCTCTTGCTTCAATTATTTTTCCCAAAAAGTTATCCAAAAAAAAGAAAATTAAAATTCCTAAAAAGCCCAAAACATTAGCTCTTTATGTTGGGAACAATTTCCATAACAATTTACCAGTTTATCTTAGTGAAAAAGGGCTATACCAAAACATTTTAATTACAGGAACTATTGGTAGTGGGAAAACAAGCTCTGCAATGTACCCTTTTTGCAAGCAATTAATGGAATTTTCAAAAAATAATATTTTTAATAAAATTGGTATGCTAATTTTAGATGTTAAAGGGAATTTTTATAAGCAAGTATTAGAATATTCTAGTTTATGTGGTAGAAAAGATGATGTAATTGTTATTGAAATTAATGGACATTATA
>CAZDUQ010000205.1:0-2415 GCA_964508665.1 uncultured Oscillospiraceae bacterium
AGCAGTCCAGCGAAAGCTTCCGGCAGCTCACCGGGAGTATGCGGGAGGCCGGCATCCGGGCGGCACGACTCAATGCGGTGTACATCCCGCTGGTGCTGTTCTTTTCCACCATGGCGGTGGCCATCGTGCTGCTGCGTGGCGGACATCTGGTGCTGGAGCAGGCGCTGGATCTGGCCACCCTTTCGGCCTTTCTCTCCTATGCCGTAGGCATTTTCGAGCCCATCCAGATGACGGCCTCCAACATCGCCGAGTTTATCTCCCTTCAGGCCTCCATCGAGCGGGTCACCGACCTGCTGGACAAGGAGCCGCAGGTGCTGGATCGGCCCGACGTGATCGCAAAATACGGCGATGCCTTCCATCCGAAGCGGGAAAACTGGGAGCCGCTGCGGGGCGAGATCGAGTTCCGGGATGTGACCTTCCGCTATCCGGACGGCGGCGAAAATGTGCTGGAGCATTTTTCTCTGCACATTCCGCAGGGCACCACGGTGGCCATCGTGGGCGAGACTGGGGCGGGAAAATCCACACTGGTGAACCTGGCCTGCCGGTTTTTTGAGCCCACAGAGGGGCAGATCCTCATCGACGGCGTGGATTACCGGGAGCGGAGCCAGCTGTGGCTGCACTCCAACATCGGCTATGTGCTGCAAAGCCCCCATCTGTTTTCGGGCACGGTGCGGGACAACATTCGCTACGGGCGGCTGGATGCCACCGATGCCGAGATCGAGGCCGCCGCGCGGGCGGTTTCGGCCGACACGGTGATCGCCAAGCTGGAAAAGGGCTGGGACAGCGATGTGGGTGAGGGCGGCGACCGCCTGTCCACCGGCGAAAAGCAGCTGATCTCCTTTGCCCGGGCGGTGCTGGCCGATCCGCGGATCTTTGTGCTGGACGAGGCCACCTCCTCCATCGACACCCAGACCGAGCAGCTGATCCAGAACGCCATCGACCATTTGCTGTGCAACCGGACCTCCTTCCTCATCGCCCACCGGCTGTCCACCATCCGCAAGGCCGACCTGATCCTGGTGGTGAAGGACGGCAGGATCGTGGAGCAGGGCAAGCATCAGGAGCTGCTGCGGCGGAAGGGCTATTATCACGACCTGTACTCCCGGCAGTTCGCCGAGGAGTCGCAATCCCGGATCCTCAGCTGAGCCTTTTCGTGAGAACAAAAGAGCCTGTCGCAAGCTTTGTGCGACAGGCTCTTTGCTGTGATCGGGTGTTATTGCTTGCGGATGGGGTGGCGGATGACGGTCTTCCACTTTTCGGGAGACACCTTGCGGGCATCCGACAGGTAGATCTCGTGATGGAGACGGCCGCTTTCAAAATCATTTTCATAGCCGTTTTCTGCCAGATAAGCATCCATCAGCGCCACCGATGCGGACTCGGCGTCATAGGGGCCGAGGTGCAGCATCTGCACGCACAGGCCCTCCTCCACCGTCAGCAGGCAGGCAGCGGAGGTGTCCAGCTTTTTCTTCCGCGCGGCCTCCTCCTGCGCCCAGGCGAAAACCTCCGGCGTGACGAACTCCGGCAGGCGGATGCAGGACAGCCATTGAAAATCCGCCTTGCGGGAATAGTCCACGCCCCGCGTGTCCTCCTGCCACCAGAAGCCCTCCAGCGGCGGCACCACGAAGTCGAAGTAGCCCTCCGGCTGGCGGGGGCCCAGCTTGCACATTTTAATCGTATAGGCCAGAGCGTACAGCACGGCGATGGATGCCTTGTAGGCGCCGCCCTCCTGATTGGGGTCGCCCGCGCCGCCGACGGCCACATACTGCATGGGCGGGACGGTGACCACCTCCGGTCGGTTTTTGGGCAGATAGAACTCCCGGTATTCCTTTTTGAAATCAAAAGCCACGGTGATTCCTCCTGACATTATTGCTGAAAGGGATCCCGCTTCTCATAGGCCCAGGCGGCGCGGCCGAAATAGACCAGCATCACCACATAAGCGGCGATGGAACCCAGATACAGCCAGCCGGAGAGCAGGCTGGCCAGCAGGTTGATGACCACCCAGGCGGTAAAGCACTTGTAGATCTGCGCCGCATACAGCTCCCGCCGGGCCACATATTGCAGCTCCCGCACGCCCAGAACGCAGAAATACATGACGAAGAAGCTGCCCAGATCGGTGATGTAGTACAGAATATTGGACACCAGCGAGGGCAGGTTCAGGGTGAACAGGCCCAGCTGCTGAACGCCATCCAAAATGGTGACGGCGACGGTGTAGGCGCAGAGGATCTTGGAAACCAGACCGGCGTAGTGCCAGGACTGGGTCTGGGGCAGCTCTTCGGCGCCGCGCATGATGAGCCAGTAGCCCAGCGCGGAGAACAGACCGGTGAGCAGGCTGAAAACAACGGCCACCTGTCGGCCGATGGGGAGAAAGAGCATCAGCGTCATGACCCAGGCGGCCAGATCGGCCATGGCCAGCAGGAC
>CAZDUQ010000206.1:0-2368 GCA_964508665.1 uncultured Oscillospiraceae bacterium
GACTGGAATTGCTGGAAAAGGAACTATCAGGGTTGCTGGAACAGCTTCCCGTGGACGAAGATGCAGCAAGAGCCAAAATGATGGAGCTGGCGGCAGTCATGTACGAGGCCATTGATTCCAGAGAATACGAAACCTACCGAATGCGCCAGGTGTTTGAACCGGAACGACCACGGTCAGAGCTGGACAAAGACCTGATCGTGAAGAATATATCCGCTGTTCTGGTGGACAGCAATGGAACTGTGAAAATCAAACTGAAAAATGAGCAAATCATCGAAAGGGGTGAATAAATTGAGCAACATGCAAAGGAAAGTGACCATCATTCCCGCAAAGCCCCAGTTGGAGCAGCAAGTCGCTATGCGGAAGAAAAACGTGGCAGCCTACTGCCGAGTATCTACCGAGGAAGAAGAACAGCAGTCCAGCTATGAAGCCCAGTGTAGCTATTACACGGACTTAATTATGAAAAATCCCGAATGGAACATGGCCGGAATTTTCGCTGATGAGGGTATAACAGGGACTTCTACGAAGAAACGGGAGGATTTTAACCGCATGATCCGCAAGTGTCGGGCTGGAAAAATCGACCTGATTTTGACCAAGTCCATCTCCCGCTTCGCCAGAAATACGGTGGACAGCCTGAAATACATTCGTGCGCTGAAAAGTATGGGCATCGGAATCATATTTGAAAAAGAAAACATCAACACGCTGGAAACGGACACGGAGCTGATCATTACCTTTATGAGTGCATTCGCCCAGTCGGAGAGTGAGTCCATCAGCGCAAACGTTCGCTGGGGCATTCGACAGGCCATGAAAGAGGGCAAGGCCCACGTCAATTTCAACCGCTTGTACGGATATAAAGTAAATGATGATGGAGAACCAGAAATCGTTCCAGCACAGGCCGAAGCCATTCACCTGATTTTTGACCGATATTTGCTGGGTGACAGCCTGCGGGATATCAAGGAGTGTTTGGAAACCCAAAGCATTCCAGCCCCGGATGGTGGCGCAATATGGGATACATCCCGTATCTCCGGCATCCTGAAAAATGAGAAATATGCTGGCGATGTGTTGCGACAGAAAACTTTCAAGGCAGACATGATGAGTGGAAAAACCATGAAAAACACTGGTCAGCTCCCTATGTATCTGATCGAGAACAATCATCCTGCCATCATCCCACGAGAGCAATTCAACGCTGTGCAGGCGGAATGTCTGCGAAGGTCGGCAGGGCGTAGTCCCTCCAAGAAAAACGCTTCCACAGGCCGTACCAGCTATACCAGTAAATATGCTCTGTCGGAACGGTTGGTCTGTGGAGAATGTGGTACTCTCTACCGAAGGTGTACATGGAAACGAAACGGCAAGGTGCGGATCGTCTGGCGGTGTGTCAGCCGATTGGACTATGGCACAAAATACTGCAAGGAATCCCCCACCATGGACGAAGAACCCTTGCAGCAGGCGATCATGGAGGCCATAAATTCTACGATGACTTCCAAAACGGAATTGACCGAAAATATCATGTCAGCGATGACGGAGGAAGTGATCCGCCTGCCCAATGGCGGTATGACCTTGGCTGAGATCCAACGTCGGCGGGAAGAACTGAACGCAGAATTTGCCACCCTGCTGGCGCAGACAAACGAAAACGGAACCGCCCCATACATAGAGCGATTCCGAAAAATTGCAGAGGAAACAGCCAAGCTGAAATCCCAGCAGGAGCAAATTGCAGGGCAGCTTCGGAAGAATACTGCGGCGCAGGAAAAACTACATATCATCCACTCTGCGCTGGAAGCAACAGACCACCATATGACCCGATGGGATGAAGAAATGATCCGCCAGCTTGTACATACGGTGAAAGTGATCTCCAAAGACCGCATCCTGGTCTACTTAACAGATGGCGCGGAAATCGAGCAGGCGGTTGCAGAGAAGTAAATCTGGGGCTTGATTGCACTTGACAGACTATGAAAACGTGGTATAATGAACATAGAAAAGGGCACTGCCGATAGACGGTTAGTCCCCTACTTATTGGCTAAGAAGTAGCCGCCCAGTTGAGGGACTTGGGGCGGTTACTTCTTTTTTACTGTGATTATAATGATAATCAACTCGGCAAAGGAAATGAGCAACATGAGAAGCTGGAACAGCTCATCATAAGTAACCACATTCACATTTACCACCCCCTTCCGTAGAGGACAGGGGGCAAAGAAGATCACCCCCTGTAAAGGGGGACGAACCGCCTACCACGCGGTGCGTCGCGCAGCGAATCAGAATTCTCTGATTGCCAGTGGCAATCACACCTTAATCTATTTGGCAGTGCCCTGGTTCCCGAAGGAGCCACAACTATTCTACCAAAATACGACAGCAATGTCAAAACATATTTTCACATTTA
>CAZDUQ010000207.1:0-2362 GCA_964508665.1 uncultured Oscillospiraceae bacterium
GCCCTGCGGGCGGACATGGACGGACTGCCCATCCGGGAGGAGACCGGGGTGGACTACGCCTCTCAGCATGACGGCTGTATGCACGCCTGCGGGCATGACTGCCATACTGCCATGCTGCTGGGGGCGGTCAAGCTGCTCAAGGCGCGGCAGAAGGAGCTGCACGGAAGCGTGCGCCTGCTGTTCCAGACGGCGGAGGAAAACACAAAGGGCGCGCAGGTCATGCTGGACAACGGCGCGATGGACGGCGTGGACGCGGTGTTCGGGATGCACATCGGCTGCATCCTGGACAAAACCATCCCATCCGGAAAGGTGGTGGCCGCGCCGGGCGCGGTGATGGCCGCGGTAGACGCCTTTCGCATCCGCGTCCGGGGTATGGGCTGTCACGGCTCCACACCGGAAAAAGGCATTGATCCCGTCAATATAGCGGCACATATCATCATTGCGCTGCAGACGATCAATTCCCGGGAATGGAATGCCTGCGTGCCGGTGGTGCTGGTGCTGGGCGCCATCCACGGCGGTACTCAGGGGAATATCATCCCGGATGAGGTGGTGATCGAGGGCACCCTGCGCACGCTGGATCGGAAGGTGCGGCAGCAGACGGTCAGACGCATCGGAGAGATCGCCGCCGGCACGGCGGCGGTGTTCGGCGGGAGCGCGGAGCTGGAATTGTGCGGCGGCGTGCCGCCGGTCATCAACGACCCCGCCATGGCGGCCTTTGCGGCAGAGACGGTGGGCGCGGTGCTGGGGGAGGATGCGGTGATCCCGCAGGTGGCGCAGCCCAATATGGGCGGCGAGGATTTTTCCCTTTACCTGGAGCGCGTGCCGGGGGCGTTCCTGTTCCTCAGCTCATCGGACGCGGCGCTGAAGACCGATATCCCCCATCACAACCCCAAATTCAATGTGGATGAACGGGTGCTGTGGAGGGGCAGCGCGGTGCTGGCGGCACTGGCAGAGGGCTTTTTGAACGGAACGGGGCGCTGAGGCTCTTCGCGGCGTTCGCTCTTTGTGATGTGGGCGGCAAAACCACCCCTGCGCCCTGGACGAAAAAGGCCGCAGGCGCGGACAAACGGAAGACCTCCGTGTGCATTCGGCACACGGAGGCCCTTTTTATATTGTGGAGCTATTTGGCGAAGATGTGCTCGCCGATGGTGAGCACTGTCTCCCGGGAAAAGATCCACTGGCTGGTGCTTTTGTCCGGGTTGTAAAAATAAATGGCCCCGCCGGTGGGATCCCAGCCGTTCAGCGCGTCCTGCGCCGCCCGCCGGGCGCTGTCGGTGATGGCCACGGTGTAAAACTGCCCGTCGCTCACCGGACTGAAGGCCCCCGGCTGAAACAACACCTCCGCCACGGTGTTGGGGAAGGAGGGATGCTTCACCCGGTTGAGGATCACAGCCCCCACCGCCACCTGGCCGGTGTAGGGCTCGCCCCGGGCCTCGGCGGAGATCATCCGGCACAGCAGTGTGAAGTCATCATCCCGCCCTGCCGTACCGGTGCTGCCGGAGGACATCCCCAGCGCGGCCAGGGTCTTTTCGCCGCAGATGCCGTCGACTGTCAGTCCGTTCTGCCGCTGGAAATAGCGGACGGCCTCCGCCGTCTCGCTGCCGTAAATGCCGTCCACGCTGCCGGTGTAATAGCCCCAACGCTTCAGCTTGGTCTGGATGGTGCGCACCTCCTCGCCCTGACTGCCCTGGCGGAAGGCGGCCAGCGCCGGCGTGAGCGCGGCCAGCAGCGCCGCCGTCAGACAGAGGAGCGCCCCCGCGCGAAAAAGCCTGTGACGCCGCGTCATAACAGGTCCCTCCTTAATAGATGATATCCACAGGAATGGCATTAGCTTGCCCGAAAACCGAAAAAAGATGCGCTGTCAGGCGGGCAATGGAATGTTTTGCCGGAAAAACGGGCATGATGCTGTTGAGGTGATCGACATGAATAATACCCGTTGGCGCATCCGGCTGCTGGCGTGGTTGCTGGCGGGGTGCCTGCTGTGGGCGCCGTCGTCGGAGAGCCGTCCGGCGCTGGGGGAAAAGCTCACCCGGCTGCACGTGCTGGCCAATTCGGACAGCGACGCCGATCAGGCCCTCAAGCTGAAGGTGCGGGACGCGGTGCTGGCGGTCTCGGCCGATGCCGGGCAGGTGGATGACGGGTTGCTGGAGCAGCTGCGGGAGACGGCGCAGCAGACCGTGCGGCAGGCAGGGTACACCTACCCGGTGCAGGTCACCCGGGAGTGGTGCTATTTTGACACCCGGGCGTATGAAAGCTTCACGCTGCCGGCGGGATATTACGATGCGGTGCGGGTGGTCATCGGCGCGGGCGCGGGGAAGAACTGGTGGTGCGTGATCTATCCGCCGCTGTGCGCGGGACTGTG
>CAZDUQ010000208.1:0-2352 GCA_964508665.1 uncultured Oscillospiraceae bacterium
CAAAGCGCCTCCCGCACACGCGGGAGGCGCTTTTGGTATTCTTACCGGAACAGGCTGTTTTTGTGCTTGTCCAGAACGCCGTAAAGCAAAAGCCCCAGCACGCCGCAGGACAGCACCTCGCCCAGACCGACTGTCAGCATCAGAAAGGGGATGCCCTGGGGCATTCCGTAGGCATAGGCCAGCACAAAGGGGACGATCACCGTGTTGGCCACGATGGGCGGCATTACGGCCAGTGCCCGGTGCTTCCGCAGCAGCCGGGTGCCGATGGCCCCCAGCAGGGTGGCCAGCGAGCCGAAGATCACATCCCAGATCACGCCGCCGGTGAGCACATTGGCCAGCAGACAGCCCAGCGTCAGTCCGGGGACGGCGGCGGGCAGAAAGCAGGGCAGCACGCACAGTGCCTCACTGAGCCGCAGCTGGATGGCGCCGGAGTCCAGCCCCAGTGCGGCGGCCAGCAGGGTGAGTACCACATAGAGGGCGGAGATGAGGGCGCTCCGGGTCATTTCAGAGGTTTTGTTCTGTTTCATAGCAACTCCTTTAGTTTTGTTTCAGGTGAGGAAGGTCTCGAACTCACCGGCGGATATAGGCTGCCTCCGCCCGGGCGGGATGACTTTTATCTTAGCACGAAAGCCGCCGGAAGACAAGTCTGACCGTTCACAGAGAATTCATTGAATTCCGCAGCGATTTCGGTTAAAATGAATGGCAGAGGTGACATAAATGGAAAATCCCCGTAAGCTTTTGTTTCTGGTCAACCCCAACGCCGGGAAAGGGGCCATCCGCGGCCGGATGCTCCCCATTCTGGAGGCTTTTGCGCAGGAGGGCTACCGCGCAACCGTCTGTCTTTCCACCGGCACCGGACAGCTGACCCGGGTGGCACAGGAGGAGGGGCCTGACTATGAGCTGGTGGTGTGCTCCGGCGGCGACGGCACCCTGAACGAGACCATCAACGGCCTGCTCCGGCTGGAGCAGCCCCCCGTGCTGGGCTACATCCCCGCCGGTACCACCAATGATTTCGCCGCCAGTCTGGGCATCCCCAAGCACATGCAGGAGGCCGCCCGGCTGGCCGTCTCCGGTCGGGCGCTACAGGTGGACGCCGGTCGGTTCAACGACCGGTATTTTGCCTATGTGGCGGCCTTTGGTGCCTTTACCGATGTGGCCTATGCCACCCCACAGGAATATAAAAATCAGCTGGGCAAGCTGGCCTATCTTCTGGAGGGCGCCCAGCGGCTGGGCTCCATCAAGGCCTACTCCATGCGGCTGGAGCATGACGGCGGCTGTACGGAGGGCGAGTTTCTGGTGGGACTGGTGAGCAACAGCAGCTATGTGGCCGGTCTGCCCATGGGCAAGGTGGTGGATGTCTCCATGTCCGACGGCCTGATGGAGGTCAATCTGGTGCGCAAGCCCGCCCATTTGGGAGAGCTGTCCAAGACCATCCGCGCACTGCTTCAGGGGGATCTGGACAACGAGCTGCTGTGCTCCTTCAAGACCCGCGCCCTGCGGGTGGAGTCGCAGGAGCCTGTACCTTGGACGCTGGACGGAGAATACGGCGGCAGCTGCACACAGGTCTGCATCGAAAACCTGCCCCGGGCGCTGACCATTCACGGGCCGGAGGAGCTGCCCCGTCTGCAAAAATTCCGCCGGGAGGAGCCTGCGCTATGAGATACCCCATCCTCCTGCTGGATGTGGACGACACCCTGCTGGATTTCCACGCGGCAGAGGCCAACGCCATCCGGGATGTGTTTACGGCCCGTGATCTGCCTGCCGGAGCGGAGGAACTGGCCCGCTATTCCCGCATCAACCGCAGCTGGTGGGAGCGCTTCGAGCGGGGCGAATGTCTCCGGAAGGAGCTTTTGTGGCGGCGCTTTGCCGAATATTTCTCTCAGGCGGGCATCGCTGCCGATCCCCATCTGGCCCAGCGGGATTATGCTCAGGCACTGGGGAGCTATGCCATCTGGCTGCCGGGGGCGGAGAAGCTCTGCCGGGAGCTGCGGGAAAGCGGACGGCGGCTGTATGCCGTCACCAACGGCAATGCCGATGTGCAGCACCGGCGTCTGGCCGCCTCCGGGCTGGAGGGGCTGCTGGACGGGGTGTTCATCTCGGAGGAGGTGGGCTTTCAAAAGCCCGATCCCGCCTATTTTGACCGGGTATTCCAGCGCATCGGGCAGCCGAAGCGGGAGAACTGCCTGCTGCTGGGGGACAGCCAGACCTCGGATATGCAGGGCGGCAAAAACGCCGGCGTTGCCGTCTGCTGGTTCAACCCGCGCGGGCAGAAAAAGACCGGCCCCTGGGACTATGAGATCGGGCGGCCGGAGGAGCTTTGGGAGGTGCTGAAATGACCGAATTGGAACAGCT
>CAZDUQ010000209.1:0-2340 GCA_964508665.1 uncultured Oscillospiraceae bacterium
CTGCTTTTCAAAGCCCAGCACCAGCTTGTCCATGATATCCTCCACATCCTTCATGGCAGAGCCGATGTTGCCGCCCTCCACCCCCATGCGCTCCATGCGTGCATAGGACTCCAGAATGGAGAAGGTCTTGGGCAGATAGTGATTGCGGAACTGCCGCAGGCTGCTTTCCTTCTCGGGGTGCTCCCCGGCATAGGCCAGGATCTTGTGAGTCAGCTCCTCCAGCCGATCCAGCCGCTGGGAGACATATTCGTCCACGATCTCGTCGTTCAGCTGTCGGATGCGCTTTTCCTCCGGGAAGCGTCCGCCGTCGGCCGTCTCCGCCTCCTGCTTTTTGGGCGCAGGCGCGGGCTTGGGCTCCGGCCGGGGCGTCGGCTGGGGCGCGACGCTGCCGCTGCGGAGCAGCAGCTTGGCCCCCCGGTCGATGTACATGCCCTCCAGCATCCCCTCGCTGATCATCCATTGCAGATCCTTCACGCAGCTGCCCATGTTGGTGGGAATGGCCGCCGCCAGCTTTTTGATCTCCACCGCCGTGTGACTGCCGATCATGGCGGCATAGGTGCGGCAGCGCATGACTTTGGCGTGGAGCTTTCCGCCCACGGCGCTCATCACCGCGCCGGGGGTGCAGCTGCACAGCGCCACGATGGAGGAAAACAGCGCGGCATCCCAGAACCACTGCCCGCCAAGCAGACTGGCCAGAAACACCAGCGCCGTTAAAAACGCGCCCCCGCCCAGGATGATATTACCCGCCAGTCGCAGCCGCTTGCCCCGTCTGGGGTTGAGCCGCCGATCCTCCATGGGCGCAGCCCTGCGCGACTGGGACGCCGGCCGGGTGCTCTCCTGCCGGGTGTCGTTCCCCGAACGGTACACATACCGGTAGGTGCCATCGGGATTGGTCTGTCCCTGAACCGCCGTGGCCGACTGCCCCTCCGTCCCGCCGGCGACGGGGGTATAGGTGCGGCGGCCCTGGGCATCAACGGTGCGCTGACCGCTGCTCTCGGCAGCCTGCTGCCGCAGACGCTCCCACTCGGCGTCGCTGACCCGGGGACGGCCGTTGTCCCGCTCGCTGGCGTTCTGGATCAGCCGGAGGGCCAGCAAAATCCCGCCCGGCCAGAAGCCGATGCAGAAGCCCACAAAGATCAGCCAGCCGGGAATTTTATTTTTATCATTGGGTCTGTATGCCATAAAGCCACCTCCGCAGGGATTTTTTCACATGAGCCGGGTCAGATGACCTGTCCCTCCAGCGCCATGGGGATGAGGGTCAGCCCCTCCTCCCTCCGCTCTGCGGCGGTGGCGGTAAAGCCCTGCTTCAAAAAGAACCCCCGGGAAAAGGGCGTGGCGTTCACCGTCACCCGATGCAGCGTCTCGTCCAGCTCCTTGCAGTCGATAAAGGCGTGCTTCAGCAGATTGGTGCCGATGCCCTGCCGGTGATAGGCCCCGTCCACATACAGCAGCTCGATGTGGTTCAGATCCCGCATGGCGCACACGCCCACCAGAAAGTCATCGTCAAAGGCGCCCCAGAAGCGGATCTCCCCGTCCCCGGCCCGCTGGAGCATATATTCGTAGTCGATGCGCGCCCAGAACTCGTCCAGCGCCTCCTGCGGCAGGTCGGCGGCCTCGTACTCGGAAAACACATCCCACACCAGCGCCAGCGCCTCCTCCAGCATACAGCCGGTGAGCGGCCCGATGGTCTTCTTCCCCTGTGCTCTGCTTTCTTCCATAAATCTCGCTCCTTCCACGCAGCTTTACTGATTGTCGCTGCGCTCCTGACGCAGCTCGCCGTCGTAGTGCTTGAACAGACGGCCCTTGTCGTCCTCAAAATAAAAGGTGCGCAGATTGCGCTCCACGCCGTAAAGGGTCATTTCGGGAGCCAGCTCCCGGCCCTTGTCCAGCGCCGCCTTGTTGCGGGTGGTCAGCAGATTGTACCCCCGGCGGCAGCGCTCCAGCCAGAAAAACTCGTAGCCCGGTGCCTGCAGCACCCTGCTTTGCAGATCGGCCAGTGTGCGGACGCCCGCCTTTTCGCACCATTCCAGATACATCCGGTACATCCGCTGGCCCAGCTTGCCGGTGGTGTTGGGATCCCTGTCCCAATAGACCGTCAGGGTCTTCTGCCCCTTTTGCAGGGCCACAAAGGCCCGGCTGTGGCCGTCGGTGAGCACCCTTCTCCCGTCGCCGAAGTCATAGACCGGCAGCGGCTCAAAGCCGGAGAAGCTTTCCTCCAGTGTGCGCTCCCGCACGGCTTCCAGCTTGCGCTGGTTCAAATACAGCTGGCTGACGCCCAGCTCCTGAATCTCGATCTCAAAGGTTTCCATCACTTCTCCACGCTCCTGTCAGCATTCCAGC
>CAZDUQ010000210.1:0-2328 GCA_964508665.1 uncultured Oscillospiraceae bacterium
GCGGGCGTAGCCCGTTCATCTTGACCGTTGACTGGCTCGGCTGGGTTTGCTATTGATTGTCTGATTTTTTGAACAGAAATGAAATGGCAAACATAGTGAGACAAACAATTCCGAGTATCAGCAGAATGGTTTGACACCTCTGTGCATCAATTAAATAGACACTCTCCGCAAAATTAACCGCCCCACTGATTAACTGCACATGAAGATGTGCTTCAATAACATTTTTCACGAAGTCCACCAATGCATAAAGTATAAACAAAATAACAGACAATACAAAATAAGCCTTTTTCATGTAATTACCTCCTATTGTTTTATCAGGGTTGCCGCTAAATGTTAATCATCCGTTTGTGCCGGTTGAGTGCGTTCAGCTTCGTTGCCTTGCTTTGTTTCATCAGAATTAGTAGCACCACCCGGGACAGGCGTATTATTGTTACCGCTGTCCTCAAAACGCTCATATAACCAATACTTACCGTTGATTTCGATTACAATATCGCCACCGTATTCGTAGACCATTGAGCCGATAATGGAATGATTCGCTTGAAAATTCTTTTTCGGTATTCCGTCTGTAATACCGTTGTTGCTAACCTCACTCTCAATCTCACCTAAGTAAACAAATTCTTCTTTTAGCTGGGTATAAGAGATTTGCTTTGCCGACTGTTTGTAAAGCGTATCGTTGACATAAACCATAGGAGCAATATCTTGTACAGTGTTACCTTGCCCTTGCTGTTGCCCATTCTGCAAATTAGGGATTGTTAATACTCCGACTACCACAAGGCAAAGGCAAGCAGCCATAGCCGCCCATTTCATCCAAACAGGCTTGCGTACTTTCTTTACAGTGGTATAGTCCTCAGTTTTTTCAGTGTATTCGGTGCTGATATTGGTAATTGTGTCGGAAATTGTCTTTTTTGTCATAGTTCGTAACCCTCCTTCTGCAAATAGATTTTCAGTTTATTCCGTATGCGTGAAAGGCAAACAGGTACATTGTTATTGCTTGTATAAAACCTCTCTGCAAGATCTGAAATACTACTCGAATATCAATAACGCCGCACAAACAACATTTGACTTTCTTCGTCCAATGTTGCAAGGAAACGGTCAATTTGCTTGGACAATTAGCCTGTTCATCTTGACCGTTGACTGGCTCGGCTGGGTTTGCTATTACCCCAATATGGGATTTACTCTTGGAACGCAGTAGCGGAAGTTACCATATTCTCAAAATCTTCAACATCAACAATATCCCGTGTGCTAAAGGAATATGCAACGACATAATCGCCGCTTTCGATATAGATTTTCGTGCCGCCCTGTTCGTTCTGTAAAATGGTGTTTCGCTCTACATCGCCAAAATAGTCTTTCGTAGCTATGGTGATTGTCAGAACATCTTCCGTGTTGTTATTACAGTAAACGGCTTTCATAACCTTTTCGTTGTACAGCCCAACATGATTGTTTTCAAGCACATATCCATCGAGAATGGTTTCGGGGTACAATAAACCAAAAGGCTTGTAAGCCATTGCTTCGGCTACGGTCAATTCTCTTTTGGGTTCATTATCTGTCACATAATTGTAGTGCTGCACGATAGGAATTGCTACCATAACAATAGCACAAAGGCAAGCAGCCATAGCTATCCATTTCATCCAAACAGGCTTGCGTACTTTCTTTACAGCGGTATAGTCCGCAGCTTTTTCAATGTATTCGGTGCTGATATTGGCAATGGCGTCGGAAATTGTTTTTTTCGTCATAGTTCGTAACCCTCTTTCTGCAAATAGATTTTCAGTTTGTTTCGTATGCGTGAAAGTCGAACAGATACATTGTTATTGCTTGTATGAAACCGCTCCGCAAGGTCGGAAATACTGTCCGAATACCAATAGCGTCGCACAAACAGCATTTGGCTTTCTTCGTCCAATGTTGCAAGGAAATGGTTAATTTGCGTAGACAATTCATCTGCGGCGATTTCCTGCTCTACGGTGCTTGGTGTGATAAGGCAGTTTTCCAATTCCTCCAATGCAACATCATAATAGCTGTTGCGTTTCTCGGAAGTGTTTGCGTGGTATTTGGCAATGGCAATATTTCGGACAATGCGAAAAATGTATGTTCGCAACGGATCAGGCTTTTGCGGTGGTATGGTATTCCATGCCGCAAGGTATGTATCGTTGACACATTCTTCTGCGTCAAGGTCATTCTTCAAAATGTTCCTTGCAATCCGATTGCAAACTGTTCCATATTTTGCCGATAGCTCCACGATTGCCTGTTCTACGCGCGCAAAGAACAATTCAATGATTTTGCTATCCTCTAACAAGGTATCGCCTCCTTTCACTTATGTACTATGGATTTGAC
>CAZDUQ010000211.1:0-2306 GCA_964508665.1 uncultured Oscillospiraceae bacterium
CGAGTCGAAACGCCCCGGCGGGTTTTGGGTACTTTTGCCCGGTCAAAAGTACCTCACCGAAGGGTTGAGAAAGATAAAATAGGGAACAAGCGGAACGGAGAACGGGCCGGCTAACGACCGCGTCAGCCCCCGCCTCCGTATCCACTCCCCGTCTCGCCCTTCGGGCGATCCACTCCCCTCACAAGTGCGGATGAGCGAGTCACAAAAGCGGCGTTGCCCTCAGGGAATCATGCACAGGCTGTCCAGCACCAGCCCGGCGTCCACATATTTTTCGGCGATGGTCTTCATGGTGCCGTCCTCGGCCATTTTCTTCAGCTCGGCGTTAACGGCATCCCGCAGCTGGGTGTTGCCCTTCAAAAAGCCGATGGCATACTGCTCGGTGGAGACGGCCTCGTCCAGAATGACATATTCACCCTCGTTGTTGGCGATCTGATAGGCGGCAACGCCCAGATCGGCGGCGATGGCGTCCACCGTGCCCTGCTTCAGCTCCATAAAGCCGGTGTTGTAGTCGGCCAGCTCAATGACCTCCTTCAGCGAGGCCTTGAAGTCGGCATCGGCGTTGATGGCGTCGGTGGCGGAGGACGCCGCCTGGGACATCAGGGTCCTGCCGGCCAGATCGGCCTTGGAGGTGATGCCGGAATCCGCCTTCACCACCAGCACGATGCTGTTGTCCACATAGGGATCGGACCAGGTGTATTCCTCCTCACGGCCGGTATAGGTAAAGCCGTTCCAGATGCAGTTGATGTTGCCGGCGGCCAGCTCGGAATCCTTGGCGTTCCAGTCGATGGCGCATTCTTTATACTCCCAGCCCAGACGGGAGCACAGCTCCCGGGCCATGGCCAGATCGAAGCCGTCGTAGCTGCCGTCGGCGGCGATGTAGCCAAAGGGCGGGAACTCGGCGTCGAAGCCGACGATCAGGGTCTGCTTATCGGAAGTACTGCCGCAGGCACAAAGGGACAGGCACAGCACGGCGCAAAGGATCAGTGCAAAGATTTTTTTCATTTTGGGTTCCTCCGTTCCGGAAAAGGTTTGGTTGAAGTTGATGTTTAGTATTTTATCACTTTATCATAATAAAACAATGGGCAAACCGGCCAAAATATCTGCCCCAAACGCGTGCGCGCCTGTCTGCTTTGACGAAGCTTTCGGAAAAAGCCGGGCAAACCGCCCGGAAACCTGCTTTTTCATCTGGCGCAACGGGCAAAAAGCGGCTATAATAAAGAAAAAACACGGCTGTTTGCAAAAGCCGGGAACGAGGCGCGCCATGAAGCAGAATTACCGCATGATCCTCCAGTATGAGGGCACCCGCTACAACGGCTGGCAGAAGCAGGGCAACACCCCCAACACCATCCAGCAAAAGCTGGAGGCCCTGCTTTCCCGTCTGGACGGCGGCCCGGTGGAGGTTCGCGGCTCGGGCCGCACCGACGCCGGTGTCCATGCCCGGGGGCAGGTGGCCTCCTTCGCGCTGGAGCATCCGCTGGATCCGGAGGAGCTGATGGCCCGACTCAACGCCGGTCTGCCCGGGGATATCGGCGTCATCGCACTGGCGTGTGCGGAGCCGCGCTTCCACGCCCGCCTCAATGCCAAAGGCAAGTGGTACCGCTACCGCATCCATCAGGGGCCGGTGCCCGATGTGTTCGGTCGCCGCTACAGCTGGGCCTGTCCGGAGGAGCTGGATGTGGCCGCCATGGAGGCTGCCGCCGCTCATCTGGTGGGCAAGCTGGATTTTCAGTCCTTCTGCGATACCAGACCGGGGAAAAAGTCCACCGTCCGTCGGGTGGACAGCATCACCTTTTCCCGGGAGGGGGCCGATCTGGTGATCGACTTCCGGGGCGAGGGATTTTTGTACCACATGGTGCGGCTGCTGGTGGGCACGCTGGCACAGGTGGGGGCTCACCGGCTGCTGCCGGGACAGATACCGGGGCTGCTGGAGGCCCGCGACCGCAAGTGCGTCGGCCCCCTGGCTCCCGCCTGCGGCCTGACGCTGATGGAGGTGTCATACTGATGGCGGAGGACGGGCTGGCCTATGCCATCCTGTCGGTAGTGGAGGAGATCCCGCCGGGACGGGTGGCCACCTACGGGCAGATCGCACGGCTGATCGGCCGGGAGAAAAACAGCCGTCTGGTGGGCCGTGTGCTGGCCCGGGCGGAGCGCTACGGCAGCTATCCCTGTCATCGGGTAGTGAACCACGCGGGCCGCACCGCCCCCGGCTGGGCGGAGCAGCGGCGGCTGCTGGAGGAGGAGGGCGTGGGCTTTTTGCCCTCCGGACGGGTGGATCTGAAGCGGTTTCAGTGGGAGTGGTGAGCCGC
>CAZDUQ010000212.1:0-2298 GCA_964508665.1 uncultured Oscillospiraceae bacterium
ATAAAGGCAAGAAGAAAATGTTTTTTGCATAATCTAAAAAATTTGTGAGGTGTAAGTCTGAAAGATAAATCTTTCAGAGGCGTTTTGTGCCTTGGCGATCTGAACGATCGCCAAGGCAAAGCCGAAACCGTCACAAAACTGCTATGATTTAGAAAGGTATGGTCATAAAAATGGAAAACAAGTGCAGTAAATGCAGCAGAGAAATGATTAGCGGATATTTAAGGGCGGGAACGTGGCTCGTTGAATTTATACCGCAAGGCGATGAAAAGAAGTTAAAACCAAGGCATGTAAAGGTGCTTTGCGATACTTGTACCGTGTGCGGAAACATCGAAAATATTCGCGTAGAAAAACCGGAAGAACTGAAATAAACGAAAATGAAAGAATATCTTAAAAGGAATATTATACCCTTTTTCGTTGAGGCGACATTTATATTGTCGTGCTTTATCGTGCCGAAGGAATATATCGTCTACACGAATTTTTGCTTTTACTTATTTTTGCTCATATACTTTGTTGTAAAAAAAGATTTTTCTCCGAAAGAGTGGTTAAATAATCTAAAAAGCGGAAAGCAATTTTGGAAAGACACATTGCTTACAGGTGTTTTCTTTCTTTTGGCGTTTGCATTTACAACGGTTTTAGAAAATATATTTCCCGATTTGGATACGGGGACGATTGCATTAAACAGAGCTAATTGGTTGCGATTGATCGTGTTTGCAATTTCGACGATGTTGTTTCCTGCCATTACGGAAGAAATGTTCTTTCGAAAGAATATGATTTCTTTTGAAAATAAAGGAGTCTTTGTACTTACGGTCGTATTAAGTATGTTCCTATACGGTTTGGAACACGCTTTGACGATATGGGGAGTTTTTTTAACTATGATATGGGCGTTACCTTTAACGGTTTCATACGTAAAGACAAAGAACGTTTATGTCCCAATGACGGCTCATTTTATAGGAAATATCTTAGGAAACGGCATAAGCGTTGTTATGTCGATCGTTTCAATGTTAAGTTGAAAAGTTTAATTATAATATGGAAAATGAAAACGGTCATAAAATAAAATTACTTGTTTTGTGGGATATCCTTTGTAAAAACACCGATGAAAACCACGCAATGAATGCCGACGAAATTCGTGACGAGCTTGCAAAACGCGGCATCGGCGTTATTCGTCGTGTCGTTGCAAACGATATCGCTACGTTAAACGAATACGGTTATGAGGTATTGTCGTATAAGAAAAAATACACCTATTATTACGTAATCAACCGTCCGTTGGAAACGGCGGAAGTTGTTATGCTTGCCGACGTTGTGAAAGCGTCGAAACTGTCCGTTGCACAAAAGCAATCGCTTATCGAAAAACTATCGGATACCCTTTGCTCGTATCAAGCGGAAAACATATCTAAAAATATCATATCGTTTAGCAAATGTTCAAAGGGCAACAGTTCTCTCATTTATAACGTAGACGCAATCGAGCGTGCGATAAACGATAACAAGAAAATTTCCTTTTTGTATTTCGATTATGACGAAAAGCGCAAGAAGCTCTATCGAAAAAACGGCGGTAGATATATCGTAAATCCGGCGTTTATGGTTTGGAACAAAGATAATTATTATCTTTTATGTTTTTCTAACGGGCACAATAATTTAGTCACCTATCGTTTGGATAAGATGGAAAACGTGCTTATTGAGGAAGAAGAACGAGAAGCTCATGCGGAATATACGCTTTTTAACACGGAAGAATATCGTAAGCAAGTATTTTCAATGTTCGGCGGCAATACGCATACGGTTACGCTTCATTTTACAAAAGATATGCTATCGGATATGTACGACCGTTTCGGAGACGACATACGCATACATAAAATAAACGACGAACTCTTTACCGCGGACGTAAACGTACAAATATCAAAAACGTTTTTCGCTTGGGTTGTCGGTACGCAAGGCAAGGTGAAAATCAAATCCCCCTGCTGCGTGTTGGACGAATTTAACGCATTCGTTTCAAAAATCAAAGAAGAATACTAAAACGGCTTTTACGGCGCTTTCGTTTTTAACGAGGCGTCTTTTTTTATAAATTTTTTTCGGTGCAATTTTTATTGCATTGAAAATTTGAAATCTTTTTTCGTAAGTGATATAATACGGCTACAAAACGAAACGCACCGTTTCGCAAAGGTAGAATGGAGAATAAACTATGAGAACGCTTGACGAAACAACGTTGCAAGAAGTAAAAGCGTATAATATCGCATATCAGAAAGAACACGGTATTACGCCGAGTTACCGTCAAATCATGCACACACTTAATCTCGGCTCGCTTGC
>CAZDUQ010000213.1:0-2230 GCA_964508665.1 uncultured Oscillospiraceae bacterium
CTCACCAAACCCTTACCTGTACCCGCAGACGGCCCTTTTTGGTCTCCCGTAGCGTTCCCTCGTAGCGGAAGCGCCCCCGGTGCCGCACCGACACCAGCGCCCCCTCCTTCAGCGGATGGGCGGCGCTTTCGGTGAGCCGTCCGTCCACAAACACCAGACCCTTCGCCAGCAGCTCCTGCGCCTCCGACCGGGAGAGCCGCCACACGGCGGCGATCACCGCGTCCAGCCGTTCCGATGCCACCACCAGCTCACAGGGCTCCGGCGGGAGGGCCAGCGCCTCCGGCGCGTCACATTCCTCGCAGCGCACAGTGGTGCGGGCCACCTGGGCCAGGTTGTCCCGGATGAAGGGCAGGATCTCCTCCAGACAGAACAGATACCCGTCGCCCTCCACCAGCTGGATGTCCCCCAGCAGCCGCCGCTCGATCCCAAGGCTCATCAGCGCGCCCAGAAAATCCCGATGGGTCAGCTCCCCGGCGAATTTTTTTGCGGCGGGGGAGATGCGCAGGCAGCGCACCGGGCTTTCGGGAGGATAGCCCATGCTTTCTTCATTGCCGAAGCAGGCCACACAGCGCTCGGCGCTGTCATAACCGCCCATGCGGCAAGCGGGCGCGGCCAGCTGCCCCGCCTGACGCAGCAGCACGTCCTGTTCCGCCAGTGTGAGGAACTGGGTAAAGGTATACCGCCCCCGGCTGTCGGCCCGCTGGGCCAGCTCGGAAAACCGCTTTTGCAGCTGTCGGATATCCTCGTCCATGTGGGATCTCGCCGTCCTTCCCGAAAATTTGACATTTGATTCTATTATCTATATAATAGAAAAGTTGTCAACTAATTTTTTCAAAATATCAGGAAAGGATCCCAAAAATGAGCGAAAAAACAAATCAAACTTCTGAAAATCGCATGGGTACACAGCCCGTCAACCGGCTGCTCATCAGCATGGCGGTGCCCATGATGCTCTCCATGATGGTGCAGGCCCTGTACAATGTGGTGGACAGCATCTTCGTGGCCCAGCTGTCCGAGGATGCCCTCACCGCCGTCTCCCTGGGCTTCCCCATGCAGAATCTCACCATCGCCTTTGCCACCGGCCTGGGCGTGGGTATCAATTCCCTGCTGTCCCGTTCACTGGGGGAGAAGAACCAGACCATGGTGAACCAGTCCTCCCGGCAGGGCCTGTTTCTGGAAATGTGCACCGCCCTTATCTTTATGCTCATCGGCATCTTCGGCGCAGGGGCCTTCATCCGCTCCCAGACCGACAGCGCCGTCATCGCCGCTTACGGCATTGATTATTTGCAGATCTGCATCGGCGTCTGCCCCTTCTGCTTCCTTTCGGTGTTCTATGAGCGTATGCTCCAGGCTACCGGCAAGACCAAGCTCTCCATGATCGCCCAGATGGTGGGCGCCATTGTGAACATCATCTTTGACCCCATCATGATCTTTGTCTTTGACTGGGGGGTGGCCGGTGCTGCCATCGCCACCGTTTTCGGCCAGTTCTGCGGCGCAATGACCGGTATGTTCCTGCACCATAAATATAATAAGGAGATCCACCTGACCCTGAAGGGCTTCCGCCCCAACGGAAATGTCATCCGCTCCATTCTGGGCGTGGGCATCCCCTCCATCATCATGGCCTCCATCGGCTCTGTGATGACCTATTGCATGAACCGCATCCTCAATGGCTTCACCTCCACCGCCGTGGCGGTGTTCGGCGTGTATTTCAAGCTGCAAAGCTTCATCTTTATGCCGGTGTTCGGCCTGAACAACGCCGTGGTGCCCATCATCGCCTACAACTACGGCGCCCGCCGCCCCGACCGGATGAAGCAGTGCATCAAGACCGGCATTGTGCTGGCGGTGTCCATCATGCTGTGCGGCTTTGCCCTGATGCAGCTCATCCCTCAGGTGTTCCTGGGCTTCTTCGATGCCAGCGAGGATATGCTGGCCATCGGCGTGCCTGCCCTGCGGACCATCTCCTTCTCCTTCCTGGCGGCGGGGGCCTGTATCATCATCGGCTCCTCCTTCCAGGCGCTGGGCAAGGGCGTTTACAGTATGTGCGTGTCCATCGCCCGTCAGCTGGTGGTGCTCATCCCCGTGGCCTGGCTGCTGAGCAAAACCGGCCAGCTGAGCGCCGTGTGGTGGGCCTTCCCCATTGCGGAGATCATGGGCGTTGTGTGCACGGTGATCTTCTTCCTCCATCTGAATAAAACCATCATCAAGCCGCTGGAAAAGAGCGTGTAAGTCAGGC
>CAZDUQ010000214.1:0-2222 GCA_964508665.1 uncultured Oscillospiraceae bacterium
AGGAAATCATGCTCCATCATGGCCTTGCGGATGGCGGCCACCACATTGCAGCGCAGGATGATGTTGTTCTTCACGGCGGGGTTGCGCAGATCCAGATAGCGGTACTTCAGGCGTGCGGTCTCGTCGGCCTCCCGGCTGCGGTTGATCTCAAAGGGCAGCTCATTGTGACGGCAGCGGCCCAGCACCTTGACTTCGGTGGGGACGACCTCGATGTCGCCGGTGGCCTGCTTGGGGTTCTTGCTGGAGCGCTCCCGCACCAGACCAGTGACCTGGATGGTAGTCTCCTTGTTCAGGTCGCGGATGACCGACAGGATCTCGGGGGTTTCGGCCACCAGCTGGGTGGTACCGTAGAAGTCACGCAGGACGATGAACGCCAGACCGGCACCCACCTCCCGGACATTTTCCATAAAGCCGGCCAGCGTGACGGTCTGGCCAACATGCTCCAGACGGAGCTCCCCACAGGTGTGGGTACGGGATTGCATCATGATGATTACTCCTTTATTACGTTTCTTCATTAAAAAAGTCTGTGTCAATGCTTTTGATTTGATAGCTTGCAACGGCAGAAACGCCCAAATTGTATTCGATCATCAAACGAGTCAGGCGATCCCCGTCAACCAGCACAATATGCTGCTTTTCAGCGGATTCTTTTGCTGGGTCAGAAAACCGCGCCGTAGTGATAAACAGTCCCTTGGACGCGCCTTTGTCCTGCAATGCACCGGAAAACTTGTGGATCTCCGGGCGACCAACGGTGCTCTCCGGATCCCAGCGCTTGGCCTGAATATATATCTTATCAAAGCCCAGCTTGTCCTCCCGGATGATGCCGTCAATGCCGCCGTCATTGCTGCGTTGGGTCGTGACACCGGCATCTGCCAGAGAGCCGCCATATCCCATTTTCATCAGAAGCCGAACTACCAGCGTCTCAAAAAATGCGGAATCCTTTGCCATAATCTCCGACATCAGATCGTCTGCCAGCTTTCGATTCAGCTCGGAAACCGCCTTGTCCAGCAAATCGCTGGGCGTTTCGTTTTCAGAGGCCACGGCAACTGTGGAGGAAATGGGCTTTTGCATTGTTGACGGGATATGATTGAAAAAGGCACGAAAGCTTGGATATCGGCATAAAAATGCATTATCCAAAACCGACGGCTGACTTTCCCAAACACGCAGGCCTTCCGCTGTGATGTGCAAATGGCCGCGTTTCACCGATTCCAGCAAGCCCGCTTTCTTCAGATAGGTACAAGCCCAGTTAATCCGGTCACGGTAAATCGCCTTACCGCTGGACAGCGTCTCGGTGCACTCCTTCTGATCCAGTTGCATTTCTGCGGCCACACGCTGGGCTAGCTCAAAATTAGGGTAGATTCGTTGATCTGCCATGACTTTCAGAATCGACAGATAAAAAGCATGGTAGGGAGGGATCATATTGTTACTCCTTTCCAGCGCACTGCATCAGGTATTCCCTGCGTTTATTTTTCCGCGATCACTGCGCCTCTGTTGCGGGCCGCCAGGCCGGTCTTCAACAGAGAGACAGCCTCGGTCAGAGAGAGGGTCTGCTGCTGGCCGGAGGCCAGATCCTTCAGGGTGATGACGCCGTTTGCGATCTCGTCCTCCCCCAAAAACACCACATAGGGGATGCCCTGCTTGTCTGCATAGCCGATCTTTGCCTTGAATTTCTTCTTTTCGGTGTACAGCTGGGTGCGGATGCCCCCGTCCCGCAGGGCGGTGGCCACCTCCACCGCCTTGACGATGTCCTCGGTCATGGGGATCACCAGCACATCGGCGGGGGCAGTGGGCAGGTCGTCGTTCAGCAGGCCCTGCTCCTCCAGCACATAAAACAGACGGGTGGCGCCGATGGAAATGCCCACGCCGGGCAGCTTTTTGTCGGTATAATACCCCGCCAGATCGTCATACCGCCCACCGGAGCAGATGGAGCCGATCTCCGGATGCTCCAGCATGGTGGTCTCATACACCGTGCCGGTGTAATAATCCAGACCCCGGGCGATGGTCAGATCCACGGCGAAGTTCTCCTCCGGCACACCAAAGGCCGCCAGACAGGAGATCACCGTTTTCAGTTCCTCATAACCCAGATCGAACAGCTCGTGCCGTCCCTGCCAGGCCGCCAGCTGCTCCAGAATTTCGGCATTGGAGCCCCGGATGGCGATAAACCCGAGGATCTCGTCGGCCTGCTCTCCGGTCAGTCCCACCTCGGGATCGGTGAGCAGCGTTTT
>CAZDUQ010000215.1:0-2221 GCA_964508665.1 uncultured Oscillospiraceae bacterium
AACTCTTTAATAAGTTTTTCGTGTTCGTATTCCCAAATTGCTTTCATTGCGGACGATATTTCTACGCCTTTACGCTTTTCTTCTTCTATAAGCGCAACCATTCTCTCGTGGAGCATATTATAGATATTTATATGCGTTTCGGCAATTTTGATATACACATCGGCAAGTGCTTTCTGCTCTGCCCTTAAACACATTGCTTTTTCGGAATACCACTCAATTTCTTCAAGAGTATCGTCCGCTTTTTCGATTAAATCGGTTAAAATTTTCATAGTTTTTCTACCTGCACTGCAATATTGCTAAATGTTGCACCTACACCGCTATTTACTACGGTTAAACTGTCGATACCTTGACAATTAAAGGTTCTTACAACCGCACTAAACGACAACGACCTAACTTCCGTAGTTGCCGTTGTTATAGTTGTGCTTGCTGTTGCTCCCGATACATTCGTTCCGTTCTGTTGTAAGTTAAGCGTTACATTTCCTGCTACGGGTACGGTAAATGTTGCCGTTACGGATACAAGATAATAATTACTTCCACAATCCGTGATAGCAATAGAATTACCACTTAAATTAACATCACTACCACGCCTACGCACAATAGTTGCAAGCGGTAAAGTTGCACCTGACACAACGGATACGCTCGAAGTTGTTGCTACTGAACAAAGTGATTTACAAGACATATTTTTATTCTCCTTTATAGTTTATAATATAAAGGGCGTAAAAGACTTTACGCTCCTACGCCCCAAAATCGACTAACAGAGCCTTTTCAATGTTTGGATAGTTTAGATATTACCGCACGCACAACCGCCGTTATAACCTACATTAAAAGGCGTACCGACAGCATACGAAAAGTTCTGCGGATAACGTATCACGCCACACATAGCCTGTTGCAATTCTAATTGTCCTATTCTCGACTGCAATGCTTCCGTCTTATCGGCACACAATTTGTCAAGGACTTTTTGTATGCCTGCGGTAGTGTTAGCGTTGATAGACGAAGCATAGTTTGCAATGTCAAATCTCGTTTGGTCGTTGGCTCTTAAATTTTCACAGCCATTTTTGTTATCATATAAGTTCTTTATCTTATATTTCTACTGCTTTCGTCAGTAGTTCAGACTATATCTTCATCCGTATAAAATACGGAGTCGGGAACTCGTGTCGAGTTTATTGGTTTTCGTCCTCACTCGTTAGTCGTTGAACCTTTTACACTACTGTTATCGAAATTCGTGTAATTTGGCTTCTGATTATCATATTTACAAATGTGTCCTTTGCAAGGACGATTATGGTTTATTGCTCTTGTTAAAGACTCTGACCATACGCCGATATATTTTGCACCGTCTTTTACGGTTTCAAATCGTATTCCGTCAATTATTACAGGTCTGTTGCTTGTCGCAAATGGATGTGTTATTTTTGACACAGGATAATTTTTTTGTTGTTCGTCTGCATATCTACAAGGTTTACCAACTGTATCATATCCTCTTTTACACCATATTAGAATTGTTTGAGGAGCAACATTTAATTGTTGTGCCGCTACTATCAAACCATTATATTCTATACCGTCAATAACAACTTTCCTTTGTTTTGTTTCTCCTACCTTTTGAGCAATTCGTTCATTTTTCATCGGATTGTTTATAGACATTCTTTTTCTTTGCGTTTCGTTTTTCATAGCGTTATGTTCGGAATACCATTTTTTTCTATCTTCCGTCCACCATTCAGTAGTTCCACCTTTGCCACCGTCATAAATATTACAAACGCATTGATTTTTTTCTTTTAATTCTTTTACTCTTTCATATTCAAAAAGAAAAGCGTCTTTTTCGTCTTGAAATGTTTTGATAATTCGACTATCACATTCAAATCTTTTTATCATTTCATTAAAAAACTTGTTGTGTTTAGTCACTTTATATCTTCGTCTACAACCTTTTCCGACATAAATAATTTCGCCTGTTTCTACAATAAACCATTCATAAACATAAAACATATAACACCTCACATCTGTTTTTATTATATTATACATTATTTTTATGTTTATGTCAAATGTAAACTTAGACTTTCCAGAAATTCACCCGATTGCCAACATATATTACTATATGTAAGTGCCTACTGTTTTATAAAAGTTATGCGACCAACATATCTTCCTTTAAGCACTGTTGAAGTTGTGAACCTAACGCTCCAAAATCCCTTGCGTTCTGATAGCCTAACGCACTAATACCATTTACGATATATTC
>CAZDUQ010000216.1:0-2210 GCA_964508665.1 uncultured Oscillospiraceae bacterium
TTACGATGAAATCGCTTGATAAAAAAATAGGATTGAAAAGAAATAATTGGAAAAATATTTTGAGTGGCAGTAAAAAATGTCTAAATTTGTTAGAAGAAATACTTACGCGACTATAATCGGCTAAGATTCATAGTTGCATCTGTTTGTCGGCTCAAACAAGGATCAGACAATTGCAATAACAGGCAAACAGTTGGGAATGCGCAACGAAGATGCGCGATTCCTGACTGATTTGTATTATGTTATTACCGACTGATCCTCGGGTTGAGCCATAATTCAACAGTTTGGTTTCGCGCACTTTTTAGAATACAACAAAAAAAGTGCAACAATGAATAGAAGAAACCAATCCACGTCTCAATACGAACTGCTATCGGGTGCCCTTTATCTGTTTCATCGCAGCGACAGGAGATGTCCTGCAGTAAATAGTCTGTATGGAATTATCGACAAAACGTCAGACAGCATCATTTATTTGGAATCGAGCAGTCGTGACCTGCGTCGGTTTCGCCTATGGCATCGTCTGCCGAAGCATTACCGCTATCATCGTCCGGCGAGTCGTTCCGAATTTCGGGATTATATATTCAATCTTGCTTATTATGAATGTGCGTCTATACAGGGCGGTATGGATAGAACTTACTGCGCAGCCCGTAAGATAGAATCCTGCACCCGTTTATGAAGATTCCCCCCTGCGGGGAGAGCGACGCGACTCATTGCAGGAGGGGGCAGTGCCCCCCCCCGATTTTCATATTCCGGCATTTCGAATCTCCCCCGACAAGTCATTTCAATCCTGCGGTTTCCATTTATGCGGCAGCAACTCTTCGAGCCTCTTGACGGAGCAGTCCTGAATACGAGAGAATACATCCGTAAGCCATCTTAGGGGATCGATTCCCCACAGTCGGCATGTCCCCGGTAGCGAATAGACAACAGCCGTATGGTATGCCGCCTCATGGTTGCGACAGAAGAGATAGTTCTTTCTTCCGAGCGCCGGCGGGCGCACGGCCTGCTCCGCGAGGTTGTTGTCGATGCGGTATCTGCCGTCGGTGACGTAGCGCGCCATACGCGGGTATAAGGCATAGGCATATCGGAGCGCTTTGCCTATGGAAGACTGCGGCGCGGTCGATGTCCTCTCGTGTTCGATCCACTTTTCGAACTCTTTAATGAGCGGATAGGCCTCTCTCTCACGTATGACTTTAACCTTATCCGGGGGTAGTCCTTGTTCCTTCACCCTCCGCTCGATGGCGTATAGTTCCCCGATCACCCGCAGGGCGTATTCGGCTCTTGGAGGATCGTCCGTAAGGGCATGTTCGAACTTACGCCTGACATGCGCCCAGCAGCCTAACAGCAGTACGCCCTGCTTGTTCTCGTAGATATCGTAGGCTCCGTAGCCGTCGCTTTGCACGGCTCCCTGAAAATCTTTCAGAAGCTCTATGGCCACATATTGTGCCCGGGAACCTTTGTCATAATGGAAGAACAGGGAGTTCAACTCCGGTGAGCGCACCACCCAATGATACCCTTTGCGTGCGGCTCCCGGCTTGTCCTTATCCAATACGGGAATCGTCGTCTCGTCGACCCGGATATAATCGCAACCCAATACGCGCTTGCGCAGGCACTCGTATAACGGTTCCAGCAGTTCGGCTGCTCCCTGCACCCGGTCCGATACGGTCGAGGCTTTGAGCTGTACGCCTGCGCGAGTGAAGATCCCGATCTGACGGTGCAGCGGCAGATGATCATGGTATTTGCCCACGAGCAACTGCGCCAAAAACGACGGCCCGGCGTTGCTCTTGGGCAACGGTAGCGACGGCAATTCTCCGATAACGACCCCCTCGCCGTCGGGCAGGGCATACTTGGGACGAATAAGCCGACGGATATAGAGCTCTCCGGGCTTGTATTCCGGCAGTTCGGTGACCTCCTCACCGATGCGCTTGCTCCGGGAGGGAATCTCGTCGGGTTCGATGATTTCGTCCCGACGTTCCGGATGCTCCGCGAAGATACGACGCTGACGATCCTGAGTAGGTTTCTCGGCTCGTGGCGCCGGCTCCTTACGGGCGGTCGGGGATGATGCTTGCAGGGTGGCATACTCCCGTTCCTCCTTCAACTCGGCGACGCCTTTGAAGTCCAATTTGAGCTGTGACGGATCACTGGGTATGAAACGCTCCGACTTGCGGCCGCAGGCGTAAGACGCCTGTTTTATGTGGACGGGGAGCTCCTGCAACCAC
>CAZDUQ010000217.1:0-2204 GCA_964508665.1 uncultured Oscillospiraceae bacterium
ATTTTCTCTATTATAGTGCGCCGCCGGGGTCTTTGTCAAGAAAGGACAGGTGGCGCTCCAGCAGCGGGCCGAGGGCATCCAGGACTACGCACAGCAGGAACCACAGGGCGGAGAACAGCGGGCAGATCTGGCCGCGGAAATTGCCCGGGCGGCGGGAGTAATCCCACACCCGGTGGGTGCGGTTGCACAGCAGGCCGCACAGCAGCTCACACAGGGTGATCAGGCCGCAGCCTGTCAGGCACAGACGCAGACCGCTGCCCAGGCGGCGGCGCAGACCGACGAAGGCGGGAAGCACCACACCGCCGCACAGGGCCATGCTGGGGTGGGTGCGGCCCCGCCAGAGGGTCTCCAACGCGCAGTAGCCGGATGCACCGGCGGCGAACAGACAGAAGGCTTCACGAAATCGCATTTTCATCGGTGATTCCTTAATTTTTCTTAATTTTTTTGAAAAGGGACTGCCGAAACCGGCGAGTTTATGGTATGCTATTGTAAGAGAAATATCCACCCACGCACAGGAGGTACTGATATGGCAAACGGAAAATACGCGCGGCGGTCCCACGGGCCAAAGGCGCCGGTGATTTTGGCATTGCTGCTGGTGGCGGTCATCGCCGTCGGTCTGTCGGTGACGGCACTCATCCGGGCGCTGAACAATGAAGAGCCCATCCCGCCGGTGACCGCAGGCGACGATCAGCAGCAGGAGCAGCAGACCGGGCAGGACAACACCCAGCCGCCGGTGGAGAGCGAGGATCTCCAGCTGCGGAGGCAGGCCCTGCTGGAGGAGGCCCAGACGCTGGCCGATGGGTATTACTACGATGAGGCCATCGCGCTGCTGGAAAACGCCGGTGAGCTCTCGGGCACCGAGGTGGGGGCGCTGCTCCAGGACATCCGTCAGCTGAAGGACAGTCTGGTGAAATATGAGGGCGGGCAGTACTACCACATCTTCTTCCACAGTCTGGCGGCCGACACCGAAAAGACCTTTGACGGCGACTATGATTCCGCCGGGTATGATATGTATATGACCACCGTCTCGGAGTTCAAGGCCATGCTGCCCCTGTTGCAGGAGGCCGGGTTCATCCTCTATGACATCACCGACATGGTGGAGCAGGTGGACGGCAAGGCGGTGCTCAAGGACATTTACCTGCCGGCGGGCAAAAAGCCGCTGGTGATCTCTATCGACGATGTGAATTATTACAACTACATGCTGGATGACGGCTTTGCCAGTCGGCTGGATGTGGACGACGAGGGCAATGTAGTCACCATCATGGGCGGCACCATCGTGGATCACGGACAGAAGGTGCTGACGGTGGACGGCGGCGAGGCCACCTATGACGGCGATGTGATGCCCATTCTGGACGCCTATGTCAAGGAGCATCCGGAGTTTTCCTGGCGGGGAGCCAAGGGCATCGTGGCCATCACCGGCTATGCCGGGGCCTTTGGCTATCGCATCACCGATCTGGAGCTGTTTGACGAAGAGACTCAGCAGTGGATGCTGGACAAGACCACCCAGGTGGCCCAGGCCCTGCGGGACAGCGGCTGGCAGATCGCCTGCCACAGCTACACCCACAACCAGTACTGGAACAAAAAGACCATCACCATGGAGCAGGAGCAGTATGACATCGGCCGCTGGCTGAACGAGATCGCCCCCTATGTGGGGGACACCAACATCTTCATCTCCCCCTTCGGCGTGTCCTTTGACGGAGACGACGAGCGCTTCCGCTATCTGGTGGACAACGGCTTCTGGATCTATTGTCCGGTGGATTCCTATCAGCCCTGCTATGTGAAGGACGATTATATGATCCAGGGACGCATCAATCTGGACGGCCTGACCATGAAGAGCTATCCCGAGCGGGTGAAGAAATATTACTTCGATCCCGCCCCCATTCTGGATCCCGCAAGACCGAAATAAATGCGGGGACGGGGCAAATTTCCCACTTGACAAGCCGGGTTTTCGGGCATATAATCATGGCATATTCCAAATCCTGTGAACGGGACGGGCAACTGCGCCCGGCGCGTCAGAGAACGGGGATCACCGGCTGAAAGTCCCCGCCGCGTCTGCATTTGCCACACCACCCGGGAGGAGCGCGCTTGAGGGGCGAGGCCCGCCAGAGCGTGACGGCTGGCCCCGTCAGCGGCCTTTTGAGCGGCGGTCTTTTGACCGCAAGCAGAGTGGAACCACGGATGGAGAACATTCGCCTCTGCACCCA
>CAZDUQ010000218.1:0-2189 GCA_964508665.1 uncultured Oscillospiraceae bacterium
TGATATTCCTTGCGATCCAGCTTCATGTAACATTCACCTCATGGCACAGTGTTCCATAACTCGGCCGAAAAAATACCAGGAGAAAGAAAAAAGCGGCCAAAAGGCCGCTTGAGACTGTTTGGAGATCACTTTTCCGAATTTCGGCTCCCCCGTTCACTTCTTGTAATAGCTTTTGGCGTAGTCGTAAAACACCTGGGCGATGGGCGAAAGAATGCTGTTTTTGTGCTTGACGATGTACAGCTTGCGGCGAAGGGTGATGTTGTCAAAATCAAAGGACAGCACCCGACCGAACTGGCGGTAATCCTCGCAGGCGCTTTTGGACATGACGGCCACACCCATGCCCTCGCTGACCATTTTGACGATACTCTCGGTGCTGCGCACCTCCACCGCCGTTTTCAGCTCGCTGGCCTGCACCCCCAGCTCCTTCAAAAAAGCCTCGGTCTCCCTCCGGGTGCCGCTGCCCTCCTCTCTGCTGATAAAGGGCACCTCCCGCAGCTGCCGGATGGGAAAGCCCTTGCCCACATACTGCTGGAAGCGGGGCTCATTTGGGGTGATGACCACCAGCTTGTCATCGGCAAACTCCCGATAGACACACTTGGGGGCGGTCAGCTCGGTGCCGGTGAAGCCCACCTCCGCCGCACGGGAGGTGATGCGATCCACCACATCGGCGCTGTCAGTCATCTGGATGCTGAAGGTGATATCGGGATATTTCTCCCGGAAAGTCTGCAGCAGGCGGGGCAGATAATACTGGCCGGGGATAGTGGAGGCCGCCACCGTGATGGAACCGCACATTTCCCGGGAAAAGAGCCGGATGGCCTGGATGGCGCTTTCCCGCATGATGAGGATCTCCTTGGCGTAATCGTAAAGCAGCTTTCCGGCCTCGGAGGGATAGGTCTCCTTGGTGGTTCGGACGATGAGCTTGATGTTCAGCTCACGCTCCAGCGACAGGATGTGGGAACTGATGGTGGGCTGGGTCAGATGGAGCAGCTCGCCAGCACGGGAGAAGCTGCAGGTCTCGACTACATAAACAAATGCCTCAAGCTGTTTGATATCCATAAAACGGTCTCCTCTCTTGTTTTTTTCCGGGAAGCTGGTATAATCAGGGTAACGAAATGAAACTTGTGCGAGGTGGATTTCCATGGCCAAAGCGATCCCTCTGACTCAGATGACCAAGGCCCCCGGCTGAAGTGCCAAGCTGGGGCCGGGTGCCCTTTCGACCATTCTTACCAATTTGCCCAATGTGACTGATCCCCGTCTGCTGGTGGGCTATGACAGCAGCGACGATGCCTGCGTTTATCACGTCAATGACGACACCGCCATCATCCAGACGGTGGATTTCTTCACGCCCATCGTGGACGACCCCTATCTGTTCGGCCAGATCGCAGCGGCCAACGCCCTGAGCGATGTGTATGCCATGGGCGGCGTGCCCAAACTGGCCATGAATCTTTTGTGCGTCCCCAACTGCCTGCCCCTGACCACCATCCGAAAAATTCTGGAGGGAGGACACGACAAGGCTGTGGAGGCGGGATGCGTCATCGCCGGGGGACATTCCGTCCAGGACGAGGAGCCCAAGTACGGACTGTGCGTCACAGGGTTCGTCCATCCCGATCGCATCCTGAAAAATGTGGGCGCACGGCCCGGGGATGTGCTGGTGCTCACCAAGCCGCTGGGCTCCGGTGTGCTCACCACCGCCATCAAGGGCGGCCTGTGCTCGGAAGAACAGATCCGGGAGGTCTATGGCCATATGGCCACGCTGAACGCAAAGGCGGGGGCGGCCATCACCTCGGTGAACAACGTCCACGCCTGCACCGATGTCACCGGCTTTGGCCTGCTGGGCCACAGCTTTGAGATGGCAGAGGGGTCGGATGTGACCATCGTGCTGGAGGGCGAGGCCCTGCCGCTGATGACCGGCGCCCGGGAGCTGGCGTCCATGGGCATCGTACCGGCGGGAGCCTACCGCAACATGGACTATGTGGGCAGCCGGATGAGGCAAAGCCCGCAGGTGGATCAGGCGCTGGTGGACATCGCCGCCGATCCCCAGACCTCCGGCGGACTGCTGGCGGCCCTGCCTCTGGAGGACGCCCGGGAGCTGCTGGAAAAGCTGACGCCCTTCGCCCCCTGGAGCCGCATCGTGGGCCGCGTGACCGAAAAGCAGGAGGTCAGCATCCTGATCGAATAGACCTGATCGT
>CAZDUQ010000219.1:0-2179 GCA_964508665.1 uncultured Oscillospiraceae bacterium
GGTACATTATTTATGTTACAAACAAGGAGTGGTAAAAGAACAGCGGCAGCGGCTATTAAGATTGCAGTTGATTTAGTAAATGAAGGTATGATTACTAAAGAAGAAGCATTACTTAAAGTAGAACCAAAACAATTAGACAGCCTTCTTCACCCAAATTTTGATGAAAAAGCTCTAACTAGTGCTAAGATTATCGCTAAAGGACTTGCTGCATCTCCTGGAGCAGGAGCAGGAGGAATATATTTTAATGCAAATGACGTATCTAAAGCTAAGGCAAGAAAAGAACAAGCAGTATTAGTAAGACTTGAAACATCTCCTGAAGACATTCAAGGTATGAATGATGCTACTGGTATCTTGACAGTTCGTGGAGGTATGACTTCACATGCCGCGGTAGTTGCTCGTGGTATGGGTAGATGTTGTGTATGTGGATGTGGAGAGTTGATTATTGATGAAGATAAAAAAACATTGACCACTGCTGATGGAAAAGTATACAAAGAAGGAGATACTATTTCAATAGATGGCTCTACTGGTAATGTATACGATGGAATTGTAAAGACTGTAGAACCTGATATCAGTGGCAACTTTGAAACATTTATGTCTTGGGCAGATGAAATTAGAAAACTAGGTGTTAGAACTAATGCAGATACTCCACGTGATGCTTCTACCGCATTTAAGTTTGGTGCTGAAGGTATTGGACTTTGCCGTACTGAGCATATGTTCTTTGAAGATACAAGAATATTTAACTTTAGAAAAATGATAACAGCTGACACTAAAGAACAAAGAGAAGAAGCCTTAGAAAAAATACTTCCTTATCAAAGAGAAGATTTTGAAGGCCTATTTAGAGCTATGCAAGGCAAACCAGTAACTATTAGGTTCCTAGACCCACCATTACATGAATTTCTTCCACATACTGATGAAGAAATTAAACCTCTAGCAGAAAGCTTAGGTATTAGCTTTGAAACATTAAAAGCAAGAGTAGAATCATTAAAAGAATTTAATCCAATGATGGGACATCGTGGTTGTAGATTGGCAATTACTTACCCAGAAATAGCCGTTATGCAAACAAAAGCGGTTATTGAAGCAGCATTAAATGTTTCAAAAGAAGGATTAAATGTTGTCCCAGAAATTATGATACCTCTTGTTGGAGAAGTTAAAGAACTTAAATATATTAAAAACATAGTATGTGAAGTAGCTAATGAGATTATTAACAATGCTAAGTCTGATTTAAAATATAAAGTAGGTACTATGATTGAAATACCAAGAGCAGCACTTACCGCAGATGAAATAGCAGAAGTAGCAGAATTCTTTAGCTTTGGTACAAATGACTTAACACAAATGACTTATGGATTTTCAAGAGATGATGCCTCTAAATTCTTAAATAACTACTATGAAAAACAAATTTTAGAATCTGACCCATTCGCAAGACTAGACCAAAATGGTGTAGGAAAACTTGTTGAAATGGCGGTACATAAAGGTAGAGAAACAAGACCAAATATAAAACTTGGTATATGTGGAGAACACGGAGGAGACCCATCTTCAGTAGAATTCTGTCATAGATTAGGACTTGATTATGTATCATGCTCACCATATAGAGTACCTATTGCAAGACTTGCAGCAGCACAAGCCGCAATCAAGTTCGGGACGCAAAAATAGAGAAATTAAGAAATGTGTTTTTAACCCGTATAATTATTACAAAAGATGATGTTTTAAAGTATTTAGATGTTATTCCAGAATGTAATAATGTACATATTCAAAAACCAATAATTCTTGATGTTTATATATAATTTTTAAGACTGAGATGACTTTTATGTCGCAAATCTCAGTCTTTTTTGCTAAAAAATAGTATATGTACGACAAAGAATTGGAGGTAATAAAAGTGCGACTAATATATACAAAACCTAAATTAAAAGATTTATCACAAGGATCTAGAATTGCTTTTATAAGGCAATTTAGATTATTGACACAAGATGATGTATCAGATAGATTAGGTTTAACAGGTGAGTGTAAAAGAAGAACTATGACTAGATATGAAAAAGGTGGAAGAAATCCTAAAGAAGAAAGAACAAAAGAAATATCTGAAATATTAAATGTAGATGTTAATGCAATAAAAAAATATGATTATAGAAATCAAATAGATTTAATTTATTTATTTCTTTTCTAGGATAAGTAATAATAAGATTTA
>CAZDUQ010000220.1:0-2174 GCA_964508665.1 uncultured Oscillospiraceae bacterium
TATGGGTATCGCTACGGCGACACCCATTTTCTTTTTGCAAAAAAGAAACAAAAACAGGAACGAGAGGACGGTGAAAACGAATGGCGATCTATCACTTGGAAGCGAAAGTTGTAAGCCGAGGTGGAGGACGAAGTGCCGTGGCAGCATCCGCTTATCTGAGTTGTTCTAAGATTTTGAACGATTATGACGGAGTGCAGCATGACTACACCCGAAAGAAAGGTCTTGTGTGGGAGCAGATATTCTTGCCCGAATATGCTCCAACCGAATGGCAAGACCGCAGTGCGTTATGGAACGCCGTGGAGGAAAACGAGAAAACAAAGGACAGCCGCCTTGCCCGTGAGTTTGTGCCTGCTCTGCCTATTGAGTTGACCCCACAGCAATGGCAGGAGCTTCTGTCCGATTTCATTCAGAACAGTTTTATTGCCGATGGTATGTGTGCGGATGTGGCGATCCATGATCCGTATCCGCCCGGTCATAATCCTCACGCACACATTATGTTGACGGTGCGACCACTGGACGAACAGGGCAAATGGCAGTACAAAACCGAGAAAGAATATTTGTGTGTCCGAAATGGCGAGGAACAGGGTTTTACCGCCGCCGAGTTCAAGACAGCACAGGCTGACGGATGGGAAAAGCAATATCCCTACAAGGTCGGGCGCAAGAAAGTGTATATGCCGCCCTCCGAAGCAGAAAAACACGGATATGAACGAGCCAACAAGCACCCGAAAAGCACCAAGTTCGGCAGACAAAATCCCATTGCCGAGCGTTGGAACAGCGAAGAACAGCTTGTGCAGTGGCGAAAGGAATGGGCAGATGTGACCAACCGCTATTTGGAGCAATATGGTCACGATGCCCGTATTGACCACCGCAGCCATGCAGACCGTGGCTTATCTGAGCAGCCCACCATTCACGAAGGCGTAGTTGCCCGTGCGCTGGAGAAAAAGGGCGTTATTTCTGACCGCTGTGAAATCAACCGCCAGATCAAGGCTGATAATGCGCTACTCCGAGAACTGAAAGCGACGGTCAAAAAGCTGATACAGGCGGTAAAAAACACCGTTCCTGCCATAGCGGAGGCAATGGAAAAACTGCGTGGCAATATGCTGATTTTCAGTTATCAGCTCCGTCATATCGGTGCAGGCAAGCACAATATCGGTAAGCGAATCAATGCAGTGAAGCCGGAATTGGAACGCTATGCCGGATTGGTGCGGCAGATCAAGGAGAAAAGCAAGGAACGGAAATCTCTGCTTACAGAGAAAAAAGCAACACCGATATACCAGCCGAAAAAGCTGTATGACCTAACCCGTCGCATTGCAGAGCTGACCGAGGAATTGGAAGAACTGAAATCCGAAAAGGCGATGTTGCTCAATTCTCTGGACTGTGCAGACGATGCAGATATTTCTACAGTAAAGAAAGAAATCGCCACACTGGAAAGTGGCTTAAAAAAGCTGGAGGAACAGGAAACGAAGTATTCTGCCGAGCTGGATGAAGCTCTAAAACAGTACGCCGAACTGAAAGAACAGGCAGCCAATGTGGACAGCGTTGAATTGATGGATGCACGGCTGGATATTCGCAAGGAGCATGAACGCTCTGCCATTGATCGTGTGAAAGCCGCCTATGGCGAAAAATATGATTTTGCTATGATGGCTGGCTGTAAGCAAGAGGTGGCAAGTCTGCTCCATGAGGAAACGGAAATCCGTTCCGTGCGTGAGCAGTTGATTCAAAGACGGTATCAGCAGACGCAGAAAAAGCAGACACCTAAGAAACACAGAGATAGCCGAGATCGGTAAAATTTTAGTGGGAGTGCATTTTTACGATGCACTCCCGCTATTTCATTTTGCGTTTGCTTCGAGGGGAGCCGGTGAGCTCCCCTCCTTTGTTATGAAGCAATAATCATCTTGCTACTTTCACCTGCTTCTAAACCATGCAATAATAATCGCTTGCATAAATCACTTTGCTAGTTTTCTACTATTTCAATCTTAATCGGAATTGGGTATTTCGATTTTGGGTCAAGAAGATAGGATACCTTAACAATATCTTCGTTTTCGTTTGCATTTTTTAACGTATTAGCCTCTTCTTGCGTGTAATAATTGGAAAACGGGAATTCTATTCCATCAACAATAAAGCCTGCAAATAAAAAGTCAAGCCAAAAATAGGACTTGAGCGAAGAAAATTTT
>CAZDUQ010000221.1:0-2159 GCA_964508665.1 uncultured Oscillospiraceae bacterium
CGAGTAACGGAAATGGTAATATAACTTGCATTAGACCAAGATACTGTCGATGAAGTTTTGCTACTTTTTACAACATCATATGTTCCGTCTGTAGATACATTTAGAATTAAACTTCCACCTGAAATAGTAATAGTTAAACTATCTGTGGTGTTGCAATATAATTGAACTGTATCAACTTTTGTAACATAAGCCATTGTAGAAGATTCACTATCAAGTGAAACATAAGTTATTCCACCTGAACCCCCACCACCGATAGATCCACCATAACCATCAAATGAGTAAGATGTTCCGTTATGAACAACAGTTCCGTCTGTGGTTGCATTGATAGTTGTTAAGCAACAATTAAATACTGCATAAACAACTGTGTCGCTTGTTCCAAATGTGAATACATTGCCAGAAAGTTTACCTTCTCCACTGCCAATTCTCCACTCAATAAACTCATAACCAGAAAGGCTTGGAGTTGTTAATGTGTAGGTAGAATTTGGAAGTTGAGTTACGGTTGTGTTTTCTTGTCCGTTGTTGTAAACGACAGTTAATGTGTATTCAACTTCTTTGAAAATACCAATAAATGTTGTATCTTCTGTAATGGTGTATCTTGCAACAGTTACTGTTGTTGTTCCATCCATAGACCAACCAACAAAAGTTAAACCATCTTGTGTTGGAGTTATAGGGTTTGTTGCCGAACTTCCACTCGTTACAATTTGAGTTGTATAAATGGAATCGTTTACCATAAACTTAACATCGTATCTATTTGTGAAACTTGCTGTAAATGTTGTTGCACCAGTGATTTTGTAAGTTGAAACATCAACTTTTTCTCCGTCAACAGTCCAGTAATCAAACAATTTGTAAGTTGTGTTTTCAGGGTCTGTTGGAGCAGTAGCAAAGCCATTTTCAACAACGATTTGACTATTGTAAGTTTCTTCATCTACAACGAATAAAACATCATAAGAGTAAATAATATTTGCTTCAAATGTTGTATCTTCATAGATTGCATAATTCTTATGGTCAACTACAACACCTTTAACTTTCCAACCATCTAATTTCTTGTAATTGGTATCTGCTAGACCCATAAACATTGTTGCACATTCACCGTTTCTGACACCATAAGAGCCAGTTGTTTTATCTTCATATTTGAAAGTAACGGTATGAACTTTTGTAAATAATGCAGTATAGGTTACATTTTCCGTAACAACAGCATTTTCTACATCAACAATATTAGTTCCGTCAACACTCCAACCATCGAAGTCGTAGTCATCTTTTACTGGATTTTCAGGTAATGTTGCTTTATCGTTTTTGGTTACAATTTGACTATTTACAGTCGCACCATCAACAACAAATTTGACATCATATTTATAGGTAATGTCTGCTACAATTTTTGTGTTGGTTAGTATGGTATAAGTGTCTAAATCAATAAACTCATTGCCAACTTTCCAACCATTAAAGATTTTGTATTCTGTGCTTTCAGGTGTTAAAACAGTTAGTTTTGAACCCTTATTCACTATTTGAATGTTATATACAGAATTGTCATACTCAAATGTTGCAACAACTTGCTCACTTGTTTCCAAATTAGCAATATAACTTTCGTAATAATTTACACTTGCTTGTAGCTCATTTATCTTGTTATTAAGTGCATTTATTTGACTTGTTGAGTTTTGAGAAAGTGTAGATAATTCACTAATTTGTGCATTAAGATTACTGATTTGAGTATTCAAACTTGTAATTGTGCTAACATTCATATCGTTTGTAGATTGCAACTGACTTACAGTAGTTTTAAGATTAGAGATTTGATTATTAAGTTGAGTAATTTGGGCATCTTTATCTTCGCCACTATTAGTAAGATTTGCAACTTGTTTTTCCAAACTGGTAATTTGGCTATTAAGACTTTCAATAGATGCTTCATTGCTTTTCTTAATAGCATTCAAATTATCCACTTGTGTTTGTAAATTCTCTTTCTGACTTGTAAGGTTTGCAACTTGAACTTGATATTCTTTATTGCTATTATTCAAAGTCGTTATTTGAGAATTTACATGCGAGATATTATCATTTAGTGTGGTGATCGTATCTCTATAACTATTGATTAGTTCGGTGTATTCTTCTTTGTCTTTAAGGGCTGTGTCATAGCCATCTTGATAGGCATTATTCAAATCTTCTTGGTTATA
>CAZDUQ010000222.1:0-2144 GCA_964508665.1 uncultured Oscillospiraceae bacterium
GAGTCTGTGAGGGGAAAGACACTCCGATTTGCTACGATTTTGTGGATAACATAGGTTATCTCCAAAAGAGTTACAAAAAGCGGTGTACCACCTATCGAAAAAATAAGTGCTTCTTTATAGGAGGTGATGAGTAATGCTCAAAGTAAACGAATTGTTTTCGGGCATAGGGGCTTTTCGCAAAGCACTCCAACGGCTCGGTATTCCGCACGAAATAGTGGGTATCTCCGAAATTGACAAATATGCGATTAAATCATACGAAGCGATTTTCGGAGAAACACGAAATTACGGAGACATCTCAAAAGTCGAAAAGTTAGATTATGCTGATTTGTGGACTTATGGTTTTCCTTGCCAAGATATTTCCGTAGCCGGACATCAAGCAGGTATTGTAAAAGGCGAAACACGAAGCGGTCTACTTTATGAAGTTCAACGATTATTGACGGTCTCGGCTCTTTCGGATGAGTTACCGAAATATCTTATTCTCGAAAATGTTAAGAACCTTGTCGGCAAGAAGTTTATAGACCAATTCGACAGTTGGCTCGAATGGCTTGACGGTCTTGGCTACAACAATTATTGGCAAGTGCTTAACGCAAAGGACTACGGTATTCCTCAGAACAGAGAGCGAGTATTTGTAATCAGTATTCGTAAAGACATCGATACAGGGTTTAAGTTCCCCGAACCTATCCCTCTCGAAACCACTATGATGGATTTTCTCGAAACCGAAGTTGACGATAAATATTACATATCGGATGCCTACATTGAATACGCTGAAAATCTCACAGAAAAGATGATTGAACGGAAATCAGGTATAAGGTTCGCACCAATCGAGAGAGAGAGAGAGAGAGTAACGATAGCGAAAACCATTACCACCAAAGCAGGACAAAGAGTAACGGACAATTTCATCAAGGAGTTATGGTAGCAAAACAAGGCAAGATAATTACAAAAGAAACCTCTGTTTGCTCGACACTTCTTGCGAGAGATTACAAAGGTTTCGGAAATCAAGCAATGACAGGAGTAATTGAATATGAATTGTAAAGAATTTGGCTCTCTATCCGGCGGTAAATGGGATAGGATGTACGACCAAAGCCGTAGAGTTTACGAACCTATTGGTTTATGTCCTACTCTCCATACTTTCGGGGGGGGAATACAGAAGTAAAGGTGGCAATTATGGATAACGATAAAAATTACCGAGTTCGCAAACTGACTCCATTCGAATGTTGGAGACTAATGGGATTTGACGATACGGATTTTGAAAAAGCGGCTAAGGTTTGCAGTAATTCACAATTATACAAACAAGCCGGAAATTCAATAGTTGTAAATGTTTTGGAACAGATACTTGTAAATCTCGTTCCTCCCGACAACCGCTCTCAATGGTTAGACGATTTATTAAGGCGGTGAATGAATGGCAGAACAACAAATAATCACTCCGAATTACGAGTGGTACACATACGATGTTGAGGTCTTTGCGTTTGACTTCATTGTCGTATTCAAAAACAAACGCACAAAGGAATATGCGATATTCCACAACGATAACGCAGGTGTACGAGATTTCATAGTTGAGACAGGTATCTATTGCGGTTTCAACACTAAGAGTTACGACCAATACATTATCAAAGCGATATGTAACGGTTACAGCCCGGAGGAAGTAAAGCAAGTCAACGATTGGCTGATACACACAGACGGTCAAGGTTGGGAATGTCCGTTCTTGGACGGAGCGTATTTCAAATTCAACAATGTAGATGTCCGAGACGATGTTCAAAAAGGTCTCTCGCTCAAAGCAATCGAGGGGCATTTGAATATGTCGATTGAGGAAAGCGATGTTGACTTTGATATTGACCGACCTCTGACACCTGACGAAGTGCAAACGGTTATTAAATACTGTAAACACGATGTAGATGCTACCGACAGATTGACGGAAGTTCGGTTCGATTATCTGAGAACTAAGCGAAATCTCGGTCAGAGGGCAAATGTAGACGAGGTTAAGGCACTTTCCTCCACAAATGCAAAACTGACTGCTATGATGCTGAGAGCCGAGCGGAAAGAGTGGAATGACGGTAGGGATTATGTTTATCCCCCAAACCTCGACCTCACGATTATCCCGAAACCGATATTGGATTTTTTCGAGACAATTCACGATATGTCTATAT
>CAZDUQ010000223.1:0-2104 GCA_964508665.1 uncultured Oscillospiraceae bacterium
TACGAAACGGATCGTGATTTTTCCCTATGCTGGACTTTTTTGCCGGACAATATGACATCGTGGTGGTGGGCGCGGGACACGCGGGCATCGAGGCGGCGCTGGCCGCTGCCCGGCTGGGCTGCCGCACCCTGTGCCTGTGTACCAGTCTGGAGGGCATCGGCAATATGCCCTGCAACCCCTCTATCGGCGGCACGGCAAAGGGCCAGTTGGTGCGGGAGATCGACGCCCTGGGGGGCGAGATGGCCCGGGCGGCCGACAGTGCCTGCCTGCAATTCCGGATGCTCAACCGGGGCAAGGGCCCGGCGGTGTTTTCTCCCCGGGCGCAGGCCGACCGTATGGCCTATCGGGCCTATATGCGCCGGGCGCTGGAGCAGTGTGATGATCTGGAGCTGGCCCAGGGGGAGTGCGGTGAGATCCTCACCGACGACAGCGGCGCCGTCTGCGGCGTGCGGCTGGTGGGCGGCGGACGCTACGACTGTAAAGCCGTTGTCCTTGCCACCGGTACCTTTCTGGGGGCCAAGACCTTTACCGGAGAGGTGGTGCGTCACATGGGCCCCGACGGGATGTATTCCGCCGATCACCTCACCAACTGCCTTGCCGCGCTGGGGCTTTCCCTGCGGCGGTTCAAGACCGGCACCCCGGCCCGGGTGTCGGGAAAGAGTCTGGATCTTTCCAAAATGACCCCCCAGACGGGGGACGAGGGAGAGACCGGCTTCGCCTTTGACCGCACCGACCCGGCCCCCAACCGGGTCACCTGCTGGCTCACCTATACCACGGCGGAGACCCACGCCATCATCCGGGCATCGCTGGATCGCTCGCCGCTGTACTGCGGGGAGATCGTGGGTACAGGGCCCCGCTACTGTCCGTCTATCGAGGACAAGGTGGTGCGCTTCCCCGACAAGGAGCGGCATCAGCTGTTTCTGGAGCCCTGCGGCGGCGACACCGATGAATACTATGTGCAGGGCATGAGCTCCTCTTTGCCGGAGGATGTGCAGCGGGCCTTTCTCCGCACCATCCCCGGGCTGGAGAGGGTACACCTGCTGCGCCCCGGCTATGCCATCGAATACGACTGCATCGACCCGCTCCAGCTGGATCACACGCTGGCCTGTCGGCCGGTGCCGGGGCTTTTCTGCGCCGGACAGCTGTGCGGCAGCTCGGGCTATGAGGAAGCGGCGGCCCAGGGACTGGTGGCCGGGATCAACGCCGCCCGCCGGGTGCAGGGCAAGCCTCCGGTAACGCTGGCCCGCCGGGACGGCTACATCGGCACCCTCATCGACGATCTGGTGACCCGGGGCACCAACGAGCCCTATCGGATGATGACCTCCCGCAGCGAATACCGGCTGATCTGCCGTCAGGACAACGCCGACGCCCGGCTCATGCCGCTGGGCCACGAGATCGGCCTGATCTCTGACGGGCGGCTGGCGGCCATGGAGCGGCGGCAGGAGCAGATTCGGCAGGAGACCGCTCGACTGCAAAAGACGGTGGCCCCGCCCGGCGACCGGGTGAACGCCTTTTTGGAGAGCCACGGCACCGCGCCCATCGCCCTCCGGGGGGCCAGTCTGGCCGAGCTGCTGCGCCGGCCCCAGCTGTGCTATGACGATCTGGCGGAGATCGACCCCGCCTTTCCCGATCTGCCCCGCCCGGTGCGGGAGCAGGTGGAGATCGGCATCAAGTACGAGGGCTACATCCGCCGCCAGCTGAAGGACATCCAGGAGCAGCGCCGGCTGGAGGACAGCCCGCTGCCTGCCGACATCGACTATCTTTCCATCCGCACCCTGCGGACAGAGGCCCGGCAGAAATTACAGGCCGTCCGGCCGGAGACGCTGGGACAGGCCGGGCGCATCAGCGGGGTGTCGCCCGCCGATGTGGGGGCGCTGATGGTCTATCTTTCTCACAGAGAGGAGCAAGCAACATGACATTTTCTCAGATCGTGGCCGACGGCTGCCGGGAGTGGGAGCTGCCGGTGACTGCGGAGGCCATTGCCCGCATGGAGCGGTTTTCCGACGGGCTCATCGAAAAAAACCGGGTGATGAACCTGACGGCGGTCACCGAGCCGGAGGAGATCGCCCTGCGGCATATGCTGGACTGCCTGTTTTTGCTGACC